>NZ_JAABNK010000003.1:0-228705 GCF_009915965.1 Proteus sp. G2300 | reverse complement strand
GTTGGCTTTATCGGCTTGCTCTTTAGCTAGGTGCTCTTGCTCAGCGTTGGCTTTATCGGCTTGTTCTTTAGCTAAACGCTCTTTTTCAGCTTGAGCTTCTTGTTGTTTGGCTATCTCGGCTAAGCGTTCTTTTTCTCTTGCATCGTCAGTAAATTTTTGTTTTTCATTATTAAAGTATTCATTACTGATTTTATTACTCTTCCAAATGACTTGGCGCCAATTATTATGTTTATCAGTAGATAAACCATAAATAATTCTTCCATCGTCAGTAATTGAATGTGCTTCAGAATCATTACCTTCGTCAAGGGTTCCTAAATCGTACATGATTTCGTTTGAGTAAAGAAAGGCATGACGATGGAATATAATAAACGTTTCCGGCCCTTTTTTTGATGAATCCATTGGGATTGTATCGTAATTATAATGATCCGTTTCAGACCATCCCACGATATATTGACCATCAGCTGAGATATCCATAGCTCTTGCATTTCGAAATTGTGCTTCATTTGTTTTTTTAGAAAGGTTACCTATATTCTTCAGCTTATCGTTCGAGAAATCATAGAGTAGTGCATGGCTAAAAAGTGAAGAAGATTTTTTTATGCTATGAGGTAGTTTTATTTCATAATCAGCATGCCAAATTTCGCCCCAGCCAACACTATAATTGCCATTTTCTGAAAAAGCAGTAAATTTAGATGAACCAAAATCAGAGTAGCTCACTTCTTTTATTGGCCCTTCTTTTCTAGTAATAAAAGCTACTTTAGGATATCCAGCATCAATGAGTTGTTTTTTAGATAGATTTCTATCGAGTTGGCCAATAATTACCTGAGCATTATCACTTACTTTTTGGATATCAACATTTCTTTTCTTTATTTTATCTAAAATTGGAGGAGAGCTTATTGCTAAAAGTAAGATGTCTTTTTCAGGGTGCGCTGGTAAATAATGGTTAATATTTTCAATGCTAAGGATAAAACTTTCTTTTTTAGCTATATCATATATATGTAAATTTTTTTCTTTATTTGAGGAATATAAAATAAAGTTACCATCTTTAGTAAGATGATGAATATTTATCTTATTATCTAGGATTGTAAATATATCATTTCTACTATTGTAGATAAAAGTATGACATAAAGGATAACCTGAGCAACCATTAACGTCATAAGTTATCTCAGTTAACCTTGATTTAGACTCTGTTGCATAACCAACGATAACTTCACCATTATAAGAGATTCTATCTAGATAAAGGGTATCTAATCGTTCATCTCTCCCCTTATTTATTTTCTTATGAGTGATACCGCCATCTGTGCTGATAAATAATTCACTGGGAAGAATGCTTTCATTAAAAAATGATGACTTTCTTATATCGTAAGACGGTAGCTCTTTTTGATTTTCATTATTTATATTATCTGCAAATATATTATATTTTAAAAGCGTATCATCATCTACGGCAGTATAAACATAGACACTTCCCAAAGGAGTAAATAGTTTTTGATTATAATTAGTCTTATCTAATATTTTACCATGTTTATATTTTATATCGTTATGTTTATTATTTCGAAGTTGATAATATTGGGTTGCATTATTTGAAATGCTAAAGGGTTTATAATTTGAATTACCCATATCTTTTATATCATAATTAGCATGGGAATTAATTGGAAATATATATATTGAGTATGTTATCAATAATATTGATTTATGTTTTATTTTCATAGCAGGAGCCCATAAAGAGATTTTCTAAATGAGATTATCTTCTGAGTTAATTAAAGTCAAATAGATAAGTTTGCATAAATTATAATATTTAATGGGGTTGAATTATTATATTTAATAAATATTTTGTATTTTAATTGAATTAATGTTTCTAGCTTTAAATTCATTCGTTAAAATAATAACTTCTTGTTGAGAAGCTGCACGCCAATTGCTGGCTTCTCCATAAACACCATGTTGATGGAATGCATTAATACGGATCAATACAGATTCACCAAGTGAATTAATAAATTGAGAAAGTAATTCAATATTCTCTAAATAATCAGTTTTCTCCGGAATATATAAAAGGCGTAATTCTGTAAGTAAATTATTCTTAGCTAACCATTTGATTGATTCTTTAATCCGTTGATTACCTCTACCCGTTAAATAAATATGAGTATCTTCATTCCAACTTTTTAAATCGATCATGGCACCATCCATAAAGGGAGCGATTTTTTGCCAGCCATTAAGGGAAAGAGTGCCATTACTGTCGATTAAACAAGTAAGGTGTTTAAGATCGGGTGCTTCTTTGATTGCTTTAAAATAATCAATCAAAAAAGGTAGCTGTAACGTGGATTCACCACCGCTTACTGTGATGCCATTAATAAATGCTGCATATTTGCGTGTAATAGCCATTAGCTCATCAACAGTATAGGTTAATGTCATCGGGCTTGATTGTCGTGGGCATTGTTGAATACAAGTGTCACATTGTTCACAACTGGTGCTGTTCCAACTTATCACACCATTTTGTAATGAAAGTGCTTGCTGTGGGCAAGTTGGAATGCAGTCACCACAATTGTCACAGATCCCCATCGTGTAAGGATTGTGACAATTTTTACACCGCAGGTTACACCCTTGCAGAAAGATGGCTAGACGATTGCCTGGGCCATCAACACAAGAGAAAGGGAGTATCTTATTTATCGAAGCGCATCTGCTGTTCATGACTGATAACTCGTGGTTTACGTTCAGCGATATGGCAGTTTGCTGTGGCTTCATCACCTAACCAAGTGGTATTAAGGCGGGAGCCTTCTTCTTTGTATTTTTTTAAATCCGATAAACGCACCATATAACCTGTAACACGAACGAGGTCATTACCACCTACATTGGCAGTAAATTCTCTTAATCCAGAGGAAAATGCCCCTAAGCAGAGTTGCATTAGGGCATCAGGATTTTGTTTGATGGTTTCATCAACCGTTAAAATATCGCTAATTCCTGAGGTATAAAATTGATGGTGAGGAGCAACCGTTATTAAGTGGGTAACAGGATCAGGCTCTTTACCATAAGGAATGCGAGTTGCAGGGGTTGTGCCAATATCAGAACTAATACCTGATTGTGCATGCAACATAGCTCGATGCTTCCAACCATATTTAACCGGTGTATCTGCGACAAATTGTGCTAGTTTTTCACTGATAACATAACTGAGTTTATTGGCAGATTCATTATCACCATAGGCAACTTGCTTGCCTTCTTTTTCAAGTAAAAACGCTACTGCTTCTGCCATGCCATAAATACCAAACATAGGGGCAAAACGATCAGGTGAGATCAATCCTTCTTCAACTAAGAAACTCTGTTTAAAGAAGTTAGATTTCTCATAGAGAAACTCACAACGAGCATCAATGATCTCAATCTGTTTTTGCATATAAAAAGGCAATACATTATTAAGAAAATCAGAGCTATTTTGGCTACGTTGTGCAACCTCTTTGAGGTTTATACGCACTAAGGTGCTACCACCACCACTTTGAGGTAAGGAGTTATAACAACTTACAATGCCATATTCATCTTTACCAAATACCGCATCTTGCAATGTGCCGTTGGCAATATGGGGTTTGCTACTATGGCAAATATTGGTGATGGCTTGATGCAATAAGTCAGAAGGTGTTGAATTTGCATCATAAATAAACGTGAGATTGGGGGCGACTTGTTGAAGCTCAACATCCACTTTAAGAATTAAACGTGTAAGAACAGAGTCTTCTGGACCAATATTGGCGTGCATAAAAGCATCTGGGAGTGTTCTATCAAGATAGCGCCAGAAGCGCTTTAATTTTGGGTAAAGTTGCTCTTCGGTTAGCTCGCCAACATAAGGTAGTAGGATTTTATCAATACGGCCTAAATAAACAGGCATAGAGGTTACAGAAGGAACATGATGATAAAGGATAGTCAGCATGTTTAAAGCGTCGTCAAAGTCTTGCGCGGGCTCTAGCTCTAAATAACGAGAACCTTGCGCTAAAAACTTCGCATAATCAGGTAAAACATAACGCGGTTTATATGGGGCGTGACCTTCATACATATCACAGATAACCCGTTCATTAAGCGCTTTAGTTGCATCCTCAGGAAGTGATGGATAAGGCAACATATTTTCAGCTTCTAATGCAAGAAAATGGCGTTTTTGTTCAGGAGAAAGGGTTGGATTTTCTACGATTTGTCGACAACGTTGGATAACGGATTGTTCAGTCATAACCACCTCAGTACTCAAAGAGCCAGAAAAAGATTTAAAACTTATCTTTTTAGGTTAATGACTTGGTTGAAATTTACCGTGACTTTAAACAAAACCCCTTTAAAGATTAAGGAAATAGCACAAAAATACGCATAAATTAGATATATCTAAATAACTGAGGTTAAAAAAGTGAGCTTAGCTAATTATTGACTAAACTCACTGAGTCATTTGTTAAAAGAATAAAGCGTTATGTTTTACCTATTCTATTATCAGTGTCATTATTTTCCTCTTTGACACTCTCTTTTGATTCATTTTCTTCATGATTTTCGTTTTCTTCAACGTCCTCTTTTTCAGTACGAGGCGGCAAATTGGCCGTTAATAAATAGGGGGATTGTTGCCAATGAACGGGGGTTAACTGAAGCAGGTTATGAGAAAGCAAAAAGCCAATGGCAAGTGCAACTAATAACATGACGCGTAATAAATTCGTTGTGTTATCGACTTGACTTGATTCTGTGATCAACTGATGAGTATCTAATGTCAGCCTTAAAAAACCTTTTGGTTTATCTTTACCCGGTACGGGAACAACAAGTTGGTGATTAAAAGAACCGCCACTCTTTTGCCCTTCTAGTGCTAATCGCTCTTTAACAGTGACATTTTCACCACTATGCGCTATTTGTGTCCCATCTTCTAAATAAAGACTGGCGTCAAGCACCCGACTATTGTGGGTAAGATGATTTAAATTAGCCATAATGAGGGGATTTACGTTATCTTTGCTACTGTCATCCAGATACGTGGATAAAGAGAACGCAACTTGTTCTGCCAGCGTTTTTGCAAGCTCTTCAAACTGGGTAATACGGGCATGCTGATTAGCACGGCTAAAATAAGACGCGCCTTGCATAAGAAATGCCAATAGTGCGATACAAATCAGTATAATCGCCGTTTTTTGTAGTTTGAATTTTAGTTTGTCTTTAAGCATGTTCATCCTTTTGCGTAAGCAAGTATGTGCATGTTGCCAGATGAGCCTGAGATAGAATAGGCTGAATAACGATTATTTTGTTCAGACAGGGGAAAACAGGAGAATAAGTATGTCAAATAGTCTGACCTATTGCTATTTACCGGATGAAATCCGTAAATGGCCAGGTCTGCCGTTATCACTCAGTGGCGAAGAGGTAATGCCACTAGATTACCGCGCTGGCGATAGTGGGTGGTTACTTTATGGACGTGAACTTGATAAGAAAAGAATAAGCGAATTCCAACATAAATTAGGTGTGGCAATCGTGGTGGTTTCTTCATGGCGTATTGATGATTACCAAGTGGTGCGTATTGCAGGTAGTCTAACTCGTCGAATTCGCCGTTTATCTGATGAATGTGGCCTAGATGTTGTCCCTCTCGGTGAAATCCCTCGCTTACGTTCTCCTGGGCTTTTAGTGATGGATATGGATTCAACGGCTATTCAAATTGAGTGTATTGATGAAATCGCTAAACTTGCGGGAGTTGGAGATAAAGTTACGGCAATAACAGAACGCGCGATGCAAGGCGAAATGGATTTTAGTGAAAGTTTAAAACTCCGTGTTGCTGAACTTAAAGGCGCGGACGCTTCTATTTTACAAAAAGTGATGGATGATTTACCACTAATGCCAGGATTAACGAGCTTAGTGCGCAAACTTCAGGCAATGGATTGGCATATTGCTATCGCATCTGGGGGTTTTACTTATTTTGCTGATAACTTAAAACAAAAATTACGTTTAGTGGCTGCTGTTGCTAACCATCTTGAAATTAAAGATGGCAAACTAACAGGTAAAGTTAAAGGCACCATTGTTGATGCGAAATACAAAGCACAAGTGCTTGCGCGTTTAGCAAAAGATTTAGAGATCCCAATGGAGCAAACCATTGCCATTGGTGATGGCGCAAACGATCTTAAAATGTTAAGAAAAGCCGGACTGGGTATTGCTTATCATGCAAAACCTAAAGTGTATGCTCAGGCAAAAGTGGCTATTCGTCATGCTGATTTAATGGGTGTGATGTGTATTTTAAGTGGTGGTTTAAAACACGAAGAACGCTAAAAGGCGTTTTTTAGAATGATTATCATAGGGAGAGATGTGTGGCAAAAGCAGCTAAAAGAGCCTTTGTATGTAATGAATGTGGTGCAGATTATCCTCGTTGGCAAGGGCAATGTTCGGCTTGCCATGCGTGGAATACAATTACAGAAATTCGTCTTGCAGCTGCGCCTTCTTCCCGTAATGAGCGCTTTAGTGGATTTGCTGGTGATGCAAAAGGCGTTAGCCGAGTTCAAAAATTATCTGACATTAGTCTTGAAGCATTACCCCGATTTTCGACAGGATTTAAAGAGTTTGACCGTGTATTAGGCGGTGGTGTTGTTCCTGGAAGTGCAATTTTAATTGGGGGAAGTCCCGGAGCGGGTAAAAGTACGTTATTGCTACAAACTATGTGTCGTCTAGCAACAGAAATGAAAACACTGTACGTCACTGGTGAAGAGTCGCTCCAACAAGTTGCGATGCGAGCACATCGATTAGGTTTACCGACCGCAGAACTGAATATGTTGTCAGAAACCAGCATTGAGCAAATCTGTTTAATTGCTTCACAAGAAAAGCCTAAATTGATGGTGATTGACTCTATTCAAGTGATGCATATGGCGGATATTCAATCTTCACCGGGCAGTGTTGCTCAAGTTCGTGAAACGGCTGCTTATCTGACTCGCTTTGCTAAAACCAATGATGTTGCCATTATTATGGTGGGCCATGTCACAAAAGATGGCACCTTAGCTGGGCCAAAAGTACTGGAACACTGTATTGACTGCTCTGTTATGTTGGATGGCGAAACAGACTCTCGTTTTCGTACTTTACGTAGTCATAAAAACCGTTTTGGTGCTGTTAATGAGTTAGGCGTTTTTGCAATGACTGAGCAAGGATTACGAGAGGTGAGCAATCCTTCAGCTATCTTTTTAAGTCGAGGGGATGAAATCACATCAGGCAGTTCTGTAATGGTGGTATGGGAAGGAACAAGGCCTTTATTGGTTGAGATCCAAGCCTTAGTTGATCACTCAATGCTATCAAATCCGCGTCGTGTGGCTGTGGGATTAGAGCAAAATCGACTCGCTATCCTACTGGCTGTGTTACATCGCCATGGTGGGTTACAAATGTCTGATCAAGACGTTTTTGTCAACGTCGTGGGGGGGGTAAAAGTCACAGAAACGAGTGCAGACTTAGCTTTGTTATTATCATTAGTATCGAGTTTTCGTAATCGCCCTTTACCACGTGATTTAGTGATATTTGGCGAAGTTGGCCTTGCTGGTGAAATTCGCCCTGTACCTAGTGGACAAGAGCGCATCGCAGAAGCAGCAAAACATGGTTTTAAACGCGCTATTGTACCAAGTGCAAATATGCCAAAGAAAAATCCACCGGATATGAAAGTGTATGGTGTGAAAAAACTGTCAGATGCATTATCTGTTCTTGATGATTTAGAAGACTTCTAAAGGAGCTAATTATGGGACCTTTTGATTATATCAAACAGGCTATCAGAAAAAATGGGTATACCTTACAACACGTTGCTGATGAAAGTGATATGACAAAAGGCTATCTTAGCCAATTGATTAATAATAAAATCAAGAGCCCTAGTGCGCAAAAGATGTCCGCATTACACCAATTTTTAGGATTAGAATATCCCATGAAAAAGAAAACAATTGGTGTTATTTTTGGTAAGTTTTATCCTCTTCACACAGGACATATTTATTTAATTCAACGTGCTTGTAGCCAAGTTGATGAATTACATGTGATCCTCTGCCATGACGAACCTCGCGATAAGGATCTATTTATTAACAGTGCGATGTCTCAACAACCCACAGTGAGTGACAGATTGCGCTGGTTATTACAAACCTTTAAATATCAAAAGAATATCCGTATTCATGAGTTTGATGAGCACGGTATCGAACCACAGCCCCATGGCTGGGAAATGTGGAGTGAAGGGATAAAAACCTTTTTGCGTGAAAAACAAATAACGCCTGATTTCATCTATACCAGTGAACGTGATGATGCGGATCAATATAATGCTTTCTTAGGGATTGAAACGGTATTGATTGATCCAGAACGCTCATTTATGAATATCAGTGGCAGTCAAATTCGCCAAGCACCTTTTAAATATTGGGAATATATTCCAACAGAAGTCAAACCTTTCTTTGTACGTACAGTTGCTATTTTAGGCGGTGAATCTAGCGGTAAATCAACGTTAGTCAATAAGCTTGCCAATATTTTTAATACAACCAGTGCATGGGAATATGGTCGTGATTATGTTTTCTCTCATTTAGGGGGAGATGAGATGGCATTGCAATATTCGGACTACGATAAAATTGCATTGGGACATGCTCAATATATTGATTTTGCAGTTAAATATGCCAATAAAGTGGCTTTTATTGATACGGATTTTGTCACCACCCAAGCGTTTTGTTTACGCTATGAAGGTAAAGAACACCCTTTTGTTCAAGCGCTTATTGATGAGTATCGTTTTGATTTAGTGATTGTTTTAGAAAATAATACGCCATGGGTAGCGGATGGTTTACGCAGTTTAGGCAGTGATAAAGATCGTCGCCGTTTTCAAACCTTACTCATGGAAATGCTTGATAAAAACAATATTGAATATATTAAAGTTAACTCTCCCGATTATGACGAACGCTTCTTAAGTTGTGTCGAATTAGTCAGAGAATTATTGATGATGCAATCAAAGCATATTGAGTAAAAATATAATGTAAAAAGCGCCATTAGTGGCGTTTTTACATTGAAGAACAAAATAAATAATACGATTTCAAACTTTTCACTTTCCACTAAAGAATAAATCGTTTTTTTATTCTTTATCACTGATGATCTATCAGAACAAAATCATTAACCAAAAGATAAAAATATATAAAAGAAACTGTCAAATAAGCTATCTACGTAATAATGCTATTTTTTTCAATAAGGTGAAAAAGGTTACTGAAAATTAATTCAGGGATCTTTATGATAGATATTAGGTATAGATTTATCGGTGTGTATTTCTTTTGTCATTAGGTGTGAGGAGTTACACACTCTATCTTCATTCGCTCAGGTGAAGAAGCAGACTATTTTTCGTAAAAGGATAAGATAATGGCGCAACCTTCCCGTGTTTCACTTCATATCAAGAAAACGGTCATTTCGTTAGCGATAGTAGCTTTAGGTTTTACCGTCTCATCAACTGCATTGGCTTACCAAAAAGTTCATCAGCCAGATAATAGTTATCAGCAATATGTTTCTCAGCGTCAAACTGTTGATAGCTTGATCCAAGATGCGTTAGATGCATTTAAGTCGCCGGCACGAGTGTCGGATGCAGGCTTTACAGGAAAACTGCCATCAAATATGGAAATAGTGACGCAAAAATTGCAACAAGCTTATAAGTTAGAGCCTTATCGCCTCGATTTATTATTTAGTACTGCTAGTGCTTATATCTATAACAATGATGTCCCTCGCGCTATTACTATTTATAAACAGATTTTAGAAGCGGCCCCTGATGATATTGATGCGCTAATTTACGTCACTTCGTGGACTCGTTTTGAAGGCAAAGATAAAGAAAGTGAAGCATATTTCAATAAATTAAAATCATTAAATCCGGCTAAAGCTGAAGAAGTCAGTCGTTTTTTTGCAGAGATTGATCGCGTAAGCAAAATGCCGTTAAGTGATAAATTGACACCAGCAGATTTGGCCAAACTAAATAAAACCAAAGATAACAACGCGATTGTGACATTGGGGTATGCCTTAAATCCTGATGGCACAATGAATAAGATTTTAATTGAACGCTTAAATAAAACTTTAGAAGTGGCTAAACAATTACCAGAAGCCATGATTGTCGTTACGGGGGGCGTGCCAAAAGCACATCAAACGGAAGGGAAATTAATGGCCGATTGGTTGGTAAAAAACGGTATTGCACCAGAACGTATTTTCCAAGAGAACTATGCACGTACAACGGTCGAAAATGCGTTATTTAGTCGTTATGCATTAACTAAACATCGTATTAAAACGGCTGTTATTATTAGCTCTGGTAGTCATGTCCGTCGTGCAGACGCAATTTTCACGCTTGCCAGTTGGCAAAGTGGCCCAAGTGATATTACTTACTTAACGGTTGTTGCACCTGATAAACCCTTAGCGGAATTACAAAAAGCGAGCAAATCAGATATCCAAGGCATTTATCGTGATGGCTTAAAGGCGCTGGGCTTATGGAGCTTCCGTAGCTATCCGTTAGAAGAGCGTTAATTTAATATTGGATCATAAAAAAGCTCAAATAAATTATTTGAGCTTTTTTATTTGAGGTTAAAAATAATTTTGATGATATACAGCCATTTTATTTATGGTAATGATAACAATTATCATTACCATTGTTTCTCACAATAGTTAATAATGAGAAATAAAGTGAGAATTCCTCTGATGATATGCATGTTGATGGCCTCTTTTTCAAGTTTTGCCAGTTGCTTAACAGTGACAGAAAATAAAGAAATGACAGGCCAGTTTGATAACGACACGGTGTGTTTTACCACTCATTTAGAAAGTCAACGTTATGTTGAATTAAGCGTAAAAGGGATACAAAATTTACGGTTAGAGAAACAAGATGGTACTCATCTTCGTCATTTATTAAAAGATATTCCCGCTGACGGGCAACAAAAGGTACGTTTTTTATTACCTGAAACTGCTAATTATCAATTAGTTGCACAAGGTGAAGCTAAAAACCAGTGGCTATTCATGCTAACAACACAACCTTATCAACCTTTAGATAAAGATGCTGGTATTGCACCAACTAGCCCTCGTTTGCAAACTCTCGCTAAACAACTTGATCAAAAAAATATTCAGGCATTTTGGCAACAAATACACCAAGAAGGGACTCCTCTGATTGAGCCTTATGATCATGATAAAAAGCGAGTAACTTTTCTCTGGCAAGGCGCAAAAAAGAATGTCTATTTGCTGGGATCACCTGAAGGTAACCATGATCCGTTAACTCATTTACCCAATAGTGATATTTGGTATCGTAGTTATATCGTGCCTAACGATACATTAATGCAATATAAATTAGCCCCTGATGTTCCGGTTATTGAAAATGCAGAACCCTTTGAACAACGTCGCGCGATTTTAACCACAGCACAGGCGGATCCGTTGAATTCTCACGATTCACCAAGTCAGTCAGAGGATATTTATAATCATTTCTCTTTGTTGTCATTAGACCGTCAGCGCGAATGCCATTTGCCTGATATTCTTGATAGAGCAATGAAAGGCAAGACAGAGATTGTTCGCTTTCACAGCGAGATCTTAAATAATGATCGTGAAATAGCACTTTACCTGCCAGCTCAAAAAATGGAAACGCCTCGACTTCTTGTATTATTTGATGGGCAAACTTATCGTCGCCAATATGGTATTGATAAGTTTTTTGATAAACAGATCGAAGAGGGGAAATTACCGCCAATCATGATCCTATTTGTTGACAGTATTGATGGCGATCGACGTGGGATCGAATTACCACCCAATCCTGATTTTTACCGTTTTTTAGCTGATGAATTGTTTGTTTGGTTAGAAAAAGAGAAAGGTATCCATGTCTCGGGGGAAGAAACGATAGTGTCAGGTTCTAGTTATGGTGGATTAGCTTCTTCATGGATTGCATTTAATCGTCCTGAGCGCTTTGGCAAAGTACTCAGTATGTCTGGCTCCTATTGGTGGGCGCCTGAAAATGAAGAACCAGAATGGCTTATTCGTCAATTTAAGCAAGCGGATAAAAAACCATTACAGTTTTTCTTAGAAGCAGGACTATTTGAAAGCCGTGGAGATAAAGGGGGAATTCTAAATAATAATCGCCATCTTAAACAAGTTTTAGAACAAAAAGGTTACCCTGTTAAATCACTCGAAATGGCCAGTGGACATGATTATATCTCTTGGTGTGAAACACTGTATCTGGGAACAAAAGCACTAACACAAGAAAATTAATCTCTCAGGACTCAATCGTAATACAATAGAAGCTTATACAAGATAATGCATAGTATAAGCTTCGTTCTTGTCACTAACCTGTCATAAAGCTGTCATCAAAATTGCTTTTACTCTTCATTTCTTTGTCATTTAACTACCGTAAGCTTTTTCTGACTTAAAACATTAATCTTGTTTTTACTTTAGAGTGCAAGGAAAAAGCTATGTCTCATCGTTACCAACGTTCTATTTTATCCGTTATTGTCACAACGCTATTGGCTGGTGCGAGTTTCTCTTCTTTTGCTGCTCCCGTTGCTGCGGATGCAATTTTGGCACAAGATCGCGCAGCAAAAGGTAATATCACAGAATTTGGCGGTGCTCGCCGTATGACTCAAGATCAAACTGAGGCATTAAAAGCAGCTTTAAATAATAATCAAGCGAAAAATGTGATCCTCTTTATTGGTGATGGTATGGGGGATTCTGAAATCACTGTTGCACGTAACTACGCTGAAGGTGCGGGTGGTTTTTTTAAAGGTATTGATGCATTACCGATGACGGGTCAATATACACACTATTCATTAGACAGAAAAACACAAAAACCTAACTATGTCACAGATTCGGCAGCCTCAGCAACGGCATGGGCTTCGGGTGTGAAAACGTATAATGGTGCATTAGGGATTGATGTATTTGGTAAGGATCATCAAACCATTTTAGAATTAGCAAAAGCCAACGGAAAGGCAACGGGGAACGTGACAACATCAGAAATTCAAGATGCAACACCTGCCGCACTATTTTCTCATGTCACTGGACGTAAATGTTATGGTCCTGTTGAAACCTTAGAAAAATGCTCAACTAATGCATTAGAAAATGGCGGTAAAGGTTCTATCTCTGAGCAACTACTAGTGACTCGTGCAGATGTTACATTAGGGGGCGGTGCAAAAAGTTTTGCTCAAACCGCAGTAGCGGGTGAATACAAAGGTAAAACATTAGAACAACAAGCCATTGAACGTGGTTATCAAATCGTCAAAGATGCTAAATCATTAGACGCCATTACTTTGGCGAATCAAGATAAGCCAGTATTAGGGTTATTCCATGAGGGCAATATGGCTGTAGCGTGGGAAGGGCCTAAAGCGGTTTATCATGGCAATATCAATAACCCGCCATTAGAATGTAAACCTAACTCTAAACTTGACCCTAATGCGCCAACACTGGCACAAATGACCAAAAAAGCGATTGATTTACTGAAAACCAATGAAAATGGCTTCTTCTTACAAGTCGAAAGTGCCTCTATTGATAAGCAAGATCATAATGCTAATCCTTGTGGTCAAATCGGTGAAACAGTTGCGTTAGATGAAGCTGTACAGATCGGTTTAGATTTTGCTAAACAAAACGGTGACACTCTGATTATTGTTACAGCTGACCACGCGCATTCAAGTCAAATTATAGAAGCTGATGTGAAATCAAGTGGATTAACACAAGCACTTATTACCAAAGATGGTGCGGTTATGGTGGTGAATTACGGTAACTCAGAAGAAGGATCTCAAGAGCATACGGGGGCACAATTACGAGTTGCGGCTTACGGTCCACATGCAGCTAATGTAGTTGGATTAACAGATCAAACGGACTTGTTCTTCACCATGCGTGATGCAATGGGCCTGAAATAAATTTAAGTTGATTTAATAGTCTGTCTGAACATGTAGTCGAATTGCCTTACTAAATTGTTGTATTTTTGCGCGACCTAGAGAGATACCCTCTGGTCGCGTTTTTTTATTGAACGTTTGATACATGAAAAATAAAATGATAATAAATCAATGGGTTATTTGTAGTGCGATTTTGAAAATGACATATTCTCTGTTATAATTAACAGAATTTACGAATTAATCTATGTAATATTCTCAACTTCTCCATTGATTATTGTGCTTAAGTTGCAATATCTTTTTGTCTAATAACGCACTGTGTTATTAAGGCATTACCAATAAAAATCTTTTCTCAGATAATTTATCTGCTCATGGTCTTTCTCTTTTTTATGAGATTGAAGGAGAACAGAGTCAAACAAACAATGATAAAAATAAGGTTGTTATTTCTATGCTGACACTGCTTCATTTACTCTCATCAGTCGCGCTTCTTGTATGGGGAACACATATTGTTCGTACTGGGATAATGCGTGTTTTCGGCTCTGATTTGCGCCGAATTTTAGGTAAAAGTATTAATAAAAAATCCAATGCTTTTCTTGCGGGGGTTGGTGTAACGGCATTAGTTCAAAGTAGTAATGCAACGGCACTTTTGGTTATCTCTTTTGTGACGCAAGGGCTGATTTCGATTACGCCTGCACTGGTTATTATGTTGGGGGCGGATGTCGGTACGGCGTTAATGGCGCGAGTACTGACATTTGATCTCTCTTGGTTATCTCCACTTCTTATTCTTATCGGGGTAATTACTTTTTTAAGTCGAAAAAAAGAGCGAGTCGGACAATTAGGGCGTGTAGGTATTGGCCTTGGTTTAATTATTCTTGCTTTGCAACTTATTGTAACATCCGCAGAGCCAATTACACATGCAAGCGCCGTAAAAGCCATTTTTACCTCATTAAGTGGCGATACTGTTTTAGCGCTTTTAGTTGGTGCTTTGTTTGCTATGGTAAGTTATTCAAGTCTTGCCGCGGTGTTATTGACTGCAACATTAAGTGCAACAGGGCTAATGCCATTGTATATCTGCTTATGCATCGTTATTGGCTCTAATATTGGTAGTGGTTTGTTGGCATTAATGAGCAGTCGAGGACAAAGTATTGTCTCACGTCAAGTGGTGTTAGGAAGCCTATTTTTTAAATTAATCGGTGCGTTGCTGGTTTTACCTTGGATAATTATTATTGCAAATAAAATTCAGCAATACGGATTTTCATCTGCTGAAGTCGTGATCTATTTTCATGTTATTTATAATCTCGCACGCTGTGTATTGATGATCCCTTTTGTCGGCATAATGGCAAAATTATGTCAGCGACTTATTCCTGAATTACCGGCTACGGGATCTGAAGTTGCACCTCGTTATTTAGATCAATCAGCGATTGATACTCCATCTTTAGCTATCGCTAATGCGGTTAGAGAATCGCTACGATTAGGTGATGTTGTAGAACAAATGTTGCAACGTTTTACGGCGTTAATGGAAGGCGATCGTCAGCAGAAAAGGGAAATTAGTCAGTTAGAAGAAGAGGTTGAATTACTCCATAGCAGTATTAAATTATATATGGCTCAAATTCAACAGCATGATTTGGGAACAGAGGATTCTCGGCGCTGGGCTGAAATTATTGATACAGCGATGAACTTACAACAATCATCCGCTATCATAGCGCGTATGTCTGCTGAAGTGGTGAGTAAAGGTTTAAATCATCACTTATTTTTATCGGAGGAAGGGCGTCGTGAATTACAGACACTCCTTGAGCGTCTGCAAAGTAATCTGAATCTGGCGATGTCGGTATTTGTTTCCGGCAATATGGAACATGCTCGTAAGTTACGTCGAGCAAAACATCGTTTCCGTTTACTCAACCAACGCTACTCGTTTGCACATGTAGAACGTCTTCATTTGCATAATATACGAAGCATTGAAACCAGTTCTCTGCATACCAGTTTGTTGGGTGATATGAAACGGTTGAATTCCTTATTCTGTGCGGTGGCTTACCACGCACTAGAACGAAGTGAATCATCATCAGAACAGGTTAATCTTTAATAATGAAAAATGTTATTCGTCAATTAACACGAAATGAAATTCCACAAGTTTGGGACATCGATAGAACTGAGCTTATTGAAAAGCTATATGTATTAAAAGAAGGAAAGTTGCTTTTATCAGAGCAGCGCTTTGATATGAAAGGTTGGCCAGAAGGTGAAGCAGAACATTACACCCCTGTTTTACTTGAAAGCTTTGATCGAGGGGCGCCTTTTTGGGGCATTTTTGAACATGATCGATTGGTCGCTGCGGCAAGTGTTGATCCGAAAAAACGCGGTCAAAATGGTACTCTACTTCAACTCTCTTTTTTACATGTTAGCCACCAGCAACGTGGGCAAGGTTTAGCACGAATACTCTTTGGCTATTGTGTGAAATATGCGAAGGAAAACGGTGCAAATGGATTATATATCTCATCAACACCTTCTGAAAATAGTGTGAACTTTTATCAGCATTTAGGCTGTCGCTTAATTGATATTCCTGATCCTGAACTTTATGAAAGAGAGCCAGAAGATATTCATTTGGTCTTTTATTTTATAAAGCCAAATAACGCATAATTTCGTTTATTGATAACATAATAAAATCAAACGCCTTATTGTTAAAATGATAAGGCGTTTTTTGTTTATTATATTTTAATGTATACTTAACCCTTTAAAAAATAAGGATATAAAGTTATTTTTTTTCATTATATAAGTTGATTTGGCATTGGGGTTATATATAATAATGAAAATCATTATCATTAATGGTGAGTTATTATGGCTAAATCAACACGCTTATCTCAAGTCGCTTCTTGGACATCTCGTATCAGTTTATGGGAAATGTTAGCTGTTTCTTCTTTATTTACAGTCATTATGCACTCTATTGCTGGAACATCTGCATTTACGTTAGTTTTAGTCGTTTCAATGCTGTTATCAACATTGATGTTATTCCATAAAAAATTACAGATGTGGGTAATGATCCCCGCTGGCGTAGTGTTGACCTATAGTTTGATGACACTTTTAGTTGCGTATCACGGATAGCAAATAAAACAGTAAAAAGAGGGGTTGAATGGAAGCCAAGGAAAAGAAAGGTTAATTGAGTGGTGCGAAGAGGGGGACTTGAACCCCCACGTCCGTAAGGACACTAACACCTGAAGCTAGCGCGTCTACCAATTCCGCCACCCTCGCAATCTCAACATTATCTTTGCAGATAGGAGGCGAATTCTATGCTTTTTATTTTTGGCGTCAATTATTTTTTTCACTAAATTATCTTAATGATGAAAAATAAAACACCCTGAATTATCACTTAAAATCAGCCTCAAAAATAAAGCCCTGTTTTAGATAACAGGGCTTTTGATTAATCTTTCTTCGTTGCTTGGTAAACTTTGAATTTACCTGTTGATGCGAGTACTTCATGAGAGCCAAACACATGATCGAGTATGTCGGGGTAAGGGATAAAGGAATTCGCTACAATGCGTAATTTACCGCCTTTTTTCAGGTAATTTGGTGCAAGACGAATAATATCTTCGGCTGCTGTATAGCTTGTGCCTAAACCATCATGGAAAGGTGGGTTTGAGATTATCCAATCATAGGTCTCTTCAACGGCAGAATAGACATTACTGGCAATGACTCGACCTTCTAATTCATTCACGTTTAAGGTGGCGATACTAGAAGAAATTGCCGCTGCATTCACATCACACAGTGTCAGTTTCAACATTGGGTTTTTCTTACCGAGTACAGTGGCAAGTACACCACAACCACATGCCATATCCAGTAAATCGCCAACCATTGCATCATCAAAAGTTGAAAGTAATAAACGGCTACCCTCATCTAATGCATTTTGGCTAAAGACACCCGGTAATGCCATTACAGTAAGATCGTCATGGCGGTAAGTTTGCCACCAGTTATTACGGTCAAACAGTGTTTGATATGTTTGAGTACCAAAAAATAAGCTGCAACGGCGTGCTGAATCTATTTTTTTAAGTTTAGCGATACCGTTCATTAATTCAGTGGCACTTTTAACACCGCTACGGTTTTCACCGACGATAAAGATTTCAGTACCCACTTGTAAATTAGAGCAAAGGCTACGCAGTTGGAAAGTGGCTTCGTTTTTATTTTTAGGCCAAAAATAGATCAAGGTATTGCAATATTTCACAAAGGACTGATCTGCAACTAAACCGAAGAGTGCGTTATCACCCATTGATTTTAGTAATGGTAACCACTGGTGATATTGGTTGGTATATGCTCTGACACTTTTCGCCTGAATTTGCGCCGCGAAAGTATCTTGAAGATCACCTGCAATAAGTACATGCCTGTCTGCGAAATGATCTAGGTGACGAAGAATAACTTCGCTAGCAGGGGACAGTGAGGACATTATGATTATTACTCCTTAAAAAACATGAGACGCATGATATCAGATATAAAGAAACCGACGCTATTTATTGGCGTAGTTTATGCCCTCTGATACTATGTACCGTTGTTCTACACTTGATAGGTAAGCATAATGAGCCGTAAAGACAGAATGTTATCCCAACTAGGAATTCGTCAGTGGGTACTTCGTAAGCCTGCCGTGTTAAAAGGCGAGCATTCTGTTCAATTTCCGGATACAACACGTTTACTTATCATTACTGATGATACCGTTGATCTAAATAACGGGCTTTTCTCTGATATTTTTAGCGCCATGGGGATAGATAAAAACGAAATCTATTGTATTACAACAAACGATGTGAGTATGCTCACAGAATCTTTTGATCTTCCCTGCTGGTTATTAGGCACTGATCTCATTCTTCCCTCTGAATATACTTCTTTGAGAAGCCCTTCATTACATCAGTTATATTTTGATGCCGATGCAAAACGCGATCTTTGGAAACAAATCTATCAATATGAAGACCATTTCACCCTTAAACCCTGCTGATTTACCTTTAGCATGGCAAATAGAAAAATTAAGTCATTCATTCCCTTGGAGTGAAGAAACATTTTATAGTAACCAAGGAAGTCATTATTTTAATCTGAAAATTTGCATTGATAATATTATTGTAGGTTTTGCAATTACGCAATTAATATTAGATGAGGCAACTCTTTTTAATATTGCGATTCATCCCGACTATCAAGGGAAAGGTTATGGTAAAGCACTTTTACTTGAACTAATTGAAATTCTTGAGAAAAAAAATATCACTACCTTATGGTTAGAGGTACGAGAATCAAATGAAAAAGCGTTCAATCTCTATGAATCTATAGGATTTAATTTTGTTTCAAAGCGCAAAAATTATTACCCGACAAAAAACGGAAATGAAGATGCGATTATCATGGCTTATCCTATTTCCTTCTAATTAAATATTTATTTAAGTTAAATTTAAAACGTCTTCTTTTAGGCGTTTTTTTTATTTTAAATAGCGTGCATGAATTTGTTTTTTTATTAATTGTATTTAAAATTTATCTTTATTTTTACTTAATGGAAATTTATTGGTTTAATTTCACTTTTGTCATGTTTTCATTGTAAGGTGAATGTGATTATAACAGTGTTAAAATAGTGAATAATATTTGAAATAAGTAAATCGAGTATTTGGTTTTGTTTTAAATAAAGTGATTGTTCTCTAAATATAGAAAAATTAAATTTAAACAAATGTACATTTATTTTGAATCTGATATTCAATCCCGCGTTTAACCAAAAATAAATAGGTTAATTCTTCGTATTATGAGTCGCCTCATAAAGGCAATTTGTAAATTTTTTAGTAAAATAGGTATTTGAGTGCATCAAGGAAAATAATGTTGGTTATATAGGTGTGAGAGCGGTTTTTGTCTCCATGGTGTAAAATAGACACGATTAATTTTTTCAAATACTAGGCATCATTCCTTCAAGCAGATAAAATAGTAACCATTGATTGTTTATACAGACAAGATAGGCGAAAATAAGCGCCAATTAAGATTAACTTGCGGGTTGAATGTCTTTATAGTCACTTTAATTATTAGTTATATAAATATATCAGTGCTTTACATTCACTCGTCTATCAACCAGAAGATCACCATTGATGTCTAATCCTATTTTTCAGCAAGAAGTTGCTCGTCGTAGAACTTTTGCCATTATTTCTCACCCCGATGCGGGGAAAACCACCATCACTGAAAAAGTGTTGTTATTCGGACAAGCTATTCAACGTGCAGGAACCGTAAAAGGGCGTGGTTCAAATCAGCATGCAAAATCTGACTGGATGGAAA
The DNA here is from genome assembly GCF_009915965.1 of Proteus sp. G2300. NCBI lineage: Bacteria > Pseudomonadati > Pseudomonadota > Gammaproteobacteria > Enterobacterales > Morganellaceae > Proteus > Proteus sp. G2300. Next base: position 208,672 of record NZ_JAABNK010000003.1, on the reverse strand, counting down.
TGGAAAAACAACGTGGTATTTCTATTACAACCTCAGTCATGCAGTTTCCCTATGCTGATTGTCTTGTTAACTTACTCGATACCCCAGGGCACGAAGACTTCTCTGAAGATACTTATCGTACTTTAACTGCTGTTGACTGCTGTTTAATGGTAATAGACTCCTCTAAAGGGGTTGAAGATCGTACTCGTAAGTTAATGGAAGTAACACGTCTACGTGATACGCCAATCCTGACTTTTATGAATAAACTCGACCGTGATATCCGTGACCCAATGGAATTAATGGACGAAGTTGAAACAGAGCTAAAAATTGCTTGTAGCCCTGTTACTTGGCCTATTGGTTGTGGAAAACTCTTTAAAGGGGTTTATCACATTCTTAAAGATGAAACTTATCTTTATCAAACTGGGCAAGGTCACACTATCCAAAATTCTCGTGTAATTAAAGGATTAGATAATCCTGAACTTGATGAAGCGGTAGGTGATGATTTAGCAAGCCAATTGCGTGACGAATTAGAGCTTGTTTTAGGTGCCTCTCATGAATTTGATCATGAAGCTTTTTTAGCGGGCGAATTAACGCCTGTATTCTTTGGTACTGCATTGGGTAACTTTGGTGTTAACCATATGCTTGATGGCCTTGTAAAATGGGCGCCAGCACCAATGCCTCGTCAAACTGATATGCGCCAAGTGACAGCGAGTGAAGAAACATTTACTGGCTTTGTTTTTAAGATCCAGGCCAATATGGATCCTAAACATCGTGACCGTGTTGCTTTTTTACGTGTTGTGTCAGGTATGTATGATAAAGGGATGAAGTTACACCAAGTCCGAATTAAAAAAGATGTGGTGATTTCCGATGCACTAACCTTTATGGCGGGCGATCGTTCCCATGTTGAACATGCATATCCTGGGGATATTATCGGTCTTCATAACCACGGTACAATTCAAATTGGTGATACCTTTACTCAAGGCGAGATCCTGAAGTTTACGGGGATCCCAAACTTTGCGCCTGAATTATTCCGCCGTATTCGTTTACGTGATCCGCTAAAACAGAAACAGTTACTGAAAGGATTGGTGCAGTTATCAGAAGAAGGTGCTGTACAGGTCTTTAGACCACTAGCAAATAACGATTTAATCGTAGGTGCAGTGGGTGTACTTCAGTTTGATGTGGTTGTGGCAAGACTCAAGAGTGAATATAACGTTGAAGCGATTTATGAGTCCGTTAACGTTTCAACAGCTCGCTGGGTTGAATGTAATAACGAGAAAAAACTCGAAGAGTTTAAACGTAAAAATGAACAAAACTTGGCACTTGATGGTGGGGATAACTTAACGTATATCGCCCCAACGATGGTGAACTTGAACTTAACGCGTGAGCGTTATCCTGATGTTGAGTTTCATCAGACTCGTGAACACTGATACTTGTCATACTTCAAGTTGCAACGTTGTTGACTACGTTCATTCGCACTTTGAATCATTTTGAGTTTTTAACTTAATGAAAAAGCTGCATTTTTAATGTGGCTTTTTTGTTTCTTCGCGTCATTATGTATTAATTAACAGTAATACTCGATGAGATACGCTATTTTTCTATCAAATCTGCTTTTCATATCCCAAATATCCTGTCAAAAGATCTGCCTTCATTTGGAATTACTCTTTTTTTTTTCTGTTAACATGATACTCGTTTTTATATCTATTAATAAATATATGTAAAATTTTTTATAGTTTTATTCGTTATTATTGGAATAAAATTATTAGGATTAGTCTTTATTTGTTTTTTTTAACTTTATTAAACTAAAATACCTTATTAATGTAATGACTTTGTTTGTTAACATTTTGTAGTACTTCATAAAAATACAGATATTGATGACACATATTTTTTATCACCATTATTGTGATTCGGGGGAGAGCAATGAAACAATATAACATGTTGAAATTAGCATTAGTTATGTCCATAGGACTTGCTTTTGTCAGTACGGGAGCATTAGCTGAAACATCGTGGTATAGCGAAATTAATCGTGGAACGAATAATACTAGCGACACAATTAGCGACACGGCGATCTCTACAAAAATTAAAAATACATTATTACCTATCGAAAGTATTGATAGTGAATCTCTTTCTATTCGTACAGAATTTGGACATGTCTTTGTGACAGGATTTGTTAAGAGTAAAGAACAAGAAGCACAAATTACGCAAATTATTGAAAAAGTAGAAGGTGTGAAAAGTGTCGATTTTTCAGCAAATATTCAGCCTTAAATTAAGCTCATTTTTTTAGGTGATGAAAAACCGCGAAGACCACCTATTTTATTTGTATGAATTCGTAAAAAGAATGACGCAGAAAAAATGTGCGGGTATCCTTTGTTAAGTTGTATAAAGGAGACATTATGGGGAAGTATATACCTGTCACATTAAATAATATTACAGCACTTGAATTTCAATCCTCACTGCCACAAGGCAAAGTTGCTTTAGTCTGTGAAGGTGGAGGTCAACGCGGGATCTTTACCGCGGGTGTTCTTGATGAATTTATGCGCTCACAATTTGATCCCTTCGATATTTTACTTGGGGTGTCTGCGGGGGCGCAAAATTTATCTGCTTTTGCCTGCGGTCAGCGTGGTTATGCGCGTAAAATTATTAATCGCTATACAACCAATAATCAATTTTTTAATCCTATCCGATTTGTCCGTGGTGGTAATTTATTAGATCTTGATTGGTATATAGAAACGACGGCCAAAGAAATGCCCCTTGATATGCCAACAGCATTAAGGCGTTTTGATACTGGTCGCGAATTTTATATGGTAGCCAGTCGTTCTGATAATTTTAAAGCAAATTATTTTCAGCCTGATGAACCAACTTGGCTTGATATCATTAAAGCATCCAGTGCGATCCCTGCTTTTTACCGTAATGGCGTTTTATTTCATGATGTTGTCTACCATGATGGCGGAATAAGTGACGCTATTCCAGTAAGAGAAGCTTATCGACGGGGGTGTCGTACTATTGTTGTTATTCGTACTGTTCCCTCTGAATATCAATACACGACAGAGTGGGTCGATCGAATGGGGAAATGGTTTGAAAATAGCCGTTTACAACGTTTTATGGCAATGGCACAAGTACATATCGAAACCTATACCGAAACCCTTAAATTTATTCAATCGCCACCAGAAGATGTCGTTGTTATCGAAATTTATCCACCCACAACGTTGCAATCAAGTGCGTTAGGTAGCCGTTTAAATGCATTAAACCATGATTATCATGTAGGAAGGCGTTGTGGTCGTTATTTTCTGGCGACGATAGGTCAGCATTTTTCTAAGAACAAATTCAAACAACACGATAAAAAAATCTTCAGCTTATTTGAACAAGAAGCAAAAACAGATAAAGCAGAAGAAGCTTCTATCATTCAACAAGGAACAAGGCGTATACATCCTGACGTGAGGCAGGTTCAAGAATGAATAAATTTATTGATACTCACTGTCATTTTGATTTTCCTGTTTTTTATAATGATATTACGAATAGCTTATCTTTAGCACAACAAGCACAAGTTGAAAAAATGATTATTCCGGCTGTTGCTCGTTGGAATTTTGATGTAGTGACTGAATTATCAAATGAATATCCTCAATTATATAGCGCATTAGGATTACATCCTTTATATATTGAAGAACATAGAGAGCAACATCTCCTTGAATTAGAACAAAAATTAAAAATAAACTCTCGTTGTGTTGCTGTAGGGGAAATTGGTCTGGATGGTTATATGGAAAATCCTCAACCAGAAAAGCAGGAGCGTTTTTTAATTGCACAACTGAAATTAGCGGCTAAGTTTGATTTACCGGTTATTTTACACTCGCGTAAAACTCACGATACGCTAAGTGCGCTTTTACGTCGTTATGATGTTCCTCGTAAAGGGGTTGTACATGGTTTTGCTGGAAGCCAACAACAAGCCAAACAATTTATTCAGCAAGGTTACTTTATTGGTGTTGGGGGCACGATTACTTATGAGCGAGCACAAAAGACACGTCGAGCAATTGCTTCATTACCACTCGAATATTTATTATTAGAAACAGATGCTCCCGATATGCCTGTGAGTGGCTTCCAAGGTGAGCCCAATCGACCGGAACGTATTCAACATATTTTTTCTCAACTCTGTGAACTACGTCAAGAATCACCGGAGGTAATAGCACAACAACTCCATCTTAATAGCCTACAATTATTTCAGTTAAAAGATAATATCTAGTTATCGATTGCATTTAACTAACCTAAAGATTAAAAAGTCTCCTCAATTTAATCTTATTGATATGGATAAGGTGCTTATTTTACTTTACTGTTTAAGATTGAATACATGATTTGTTAATCACATGATTTTTTCTCTTTATCCTGCCTATTCAATAAATGTGTTTTTCTCTCTTTTTGTGTGATCTACTTCTCATTTGTGACTTTTGTGTTACTTTTTCCAGACTCTATTTGTGATGGATGTTGAGGGTTCTTTTCTTAGACTAGGTATAATTATCTGGCAAAAAGAGTCAATAAGCTCGACTAGAGCGTTATTGATAATCCATTAAATTTTTATATGAACAGGGATCCTTCAATGCAACTCATTATGAGCTTGGTCGGAATGGCAACATTAATATTGATAGCCGTTCTATTTTCCAGCAATCGACGTGCAATTAGACTACGTACAGTTGGTGGCGCATTCCTTATTCAGATTGGCTTAGGTGCATTTGTTCTTTATTCCGACAGTGGTCGTGAGGTACTTCTTGCGATTTCTGATGGCGTTAAGAATGTTATTGATTACGGCAATAATGGGATGAGTTTCCTGTTTGCAGGCCTAGTATCAGATAAAATGTTCGAGTTGTTTGGTGGTGGCGGTTTTGTATTCGCCCTACGCGTACTGCCTGTTATCGTATTTTTCTCTTCACTAATAGCAGTACTGTATTACCTTGGTATTATGCAAGTTGTCATTAAAATTCTTGGTGGTGGCTTACAAAAAGTACTGGGTACATCTCGAACAGAATCTATGTCTGCAACGGCAAATATTTTCGTTGGACAAACAGAAGCTCCACTTGTTGTTCGCCCTTATATTGCAAGAATGACAACCTCAGAACTCTTTGCTGTTATGTGTGGTGGTTTAGCCTCTGTTGCAGGTTCTGTACTTGCTGGATATGCCAGCATGGGCGTACCGTTGGAGTATCTGATCACCGCATCCTTTATGGCGGCTCCAGGTGGTTTACTCTTTGCTAAATTGTTGATCCCTGAAACCGAAACCCCTGATGATCAAAAAGATGCGTTTGATAAAATGGCAGATGACGAAAAACCAGCCAATATTATCGATGCAGCTGCTGCTGGTGCCTCTTCTGGTTTACAGCTAGCTCTTAACGTGGGAGCCATGTTACTGGCTTTTGTTGCTTTGATTGCATTAGTTAATGGTATCCTTGGAGGCATTGGTGGCTGGTTTGGTTATGAGAATTTCTCATTAGAATTGGTGTTTGGTTGGGTGTTTGCACCTATAGCCTTCTTGATTGGTGTTCCTTGGAGTGAAGCAACCATTGCAGGCTCATTTATTGGACAAAAAATTGTTATCAATGAGTTCTATGCTTATTCTGAATTTAGTAAATACCTTCAAGAAGATGCACTTGTTGCTGGTTCAGGACTGGTGGTGCTATCAGAGCAAACGAAGATAATCATCTCTTTTGCACTGTGTGGCTTTGCTAACCTTTCCTCCGTTGCTGTATTATTAGGCGGTTTAGGTGGAATGGCGCCAAATCGCCGTAAAGATGTGGCGCGTTTGGGGATGAAAGCTGTGCTTGCAGGTACACTTTCTAACTTAATGAGTGCAACTATTGCAGGATTCTTCTTTGCATTAACGGCAATGGCTGTTGTTGCTGCTTAATTGATTTTTTTATTGTGAAGAGCAGATAGGGTTCGCCTATCTGCTCTTTTTATGTTTGTTTTCTGCTGTAATGTTAACTACTTTTACTGTGTGAGATATTTCGCAGTTTGTATTGAATATGGTCAAAAGTCTGTCATTTCATATCAATTGCACTTTTTTTTACGTTATAAAGACGACTTAGAAACGGTATTCGAGTAATATTAAACCAGAAAATAACCATTATGTGATTTCTATCACATTTATATGTCACTGGTTGCAAGTTGTATTTGATTAGTGTGATGTAAAGCACATCTAATTGTTCCTTAGCGTGTTCAAATAAGATGTGCTGAAACTTCATGGAATGGCGAAGGCTCAATGTCGGGTCGCCGAAGTGAGCATAGCGCGGTGAGAGGGAGCTCAGCTGTCGTTGTAGCACAAGTTACAACAACATCTTCAAGGAACCAAGTCCGCTCGCCAACAAATTTAATCGCTAACCTTAAGCGTACGCCCACAAGGGCTTGAGAAACATCGTTGGAGAGTTTTATGACAGATTTAACCGCTGCAGCGCGCCTTGCGCTGTCTTTGATGGATTTAACTACGTTAAATGATGACGACACTGATGCAAAAGTGACTGCGTTATGTCATCAGGCTAAAAGCCCAGAAGGCAATACAGCCGCTATTTGTATCTACCCACGTTTTATTCCGTTAGCACGTAAAGTGTTACGCGAACAAGGTACACCAGAAATCCGTATTGCAACCGTAACTAACTTCCCTCATGGTAATGATGATTTAGATATCGCATTAGCAGAAACCAATGCGGCATTAGCTTATGGCGCAGATGAGGTTGACGTTGTTTTCCCTTACCGTGCATTTATGGCAGGTAATGAGCAAATCGGTTTTGATATCGTTAAAGCATGTAAAGAGGCTTGCGTAGAAGCCGGTGCTTTACTGAAAGTTATTATTGAAACGGGTGAGCTGAAAGAACCAGAACTTATCCGTAAAGCCTCTGAAATTTCAATCAAAGCAGGTGCTGACTTTATTAAAACTTCGACAGGTAAAGTGCCTGTAAATGCAACACTGGAAAGCGCTGAGTTAATGATCCAAGTGATCCACGATATGGGGGTTGGCAAAGATGTAGGTTTTAAACCTGCAGGTGGTGTTCGTACCGCTGAAGAAGCTGCTCAATATCTAGCATTAGCTAACCGCATTATGGGTGACAACTGGGTTGATGCCCGTCACTTCCGTTTTGGCGCCTCAAGCTTGTTAGGGAATTTATTAGCTACTTTAGGTCATGGCGAACAAAAATCATCTAGTGGTTACTAATCCATTCGTGTAATACGCCTACGTCATATTGTGGGCGTTATCAATGCTATAAAGCCAGGAGGTTGCAGTGTTTCTTGCCCAAGAAATTATTCGTAAAAAACGTGATGGTCATCCTTTAACTGAGGAAGAAATTCGTTTTTTCATTAATGGCGTCAGAGATAATACTGTTTCTGAAGGTCAAATTGCTGCATTAGCAATGACTATTTATTTCCACGACATGACTATGCCTGAGCGTGTTGCTTTGACATTAGCCATGCGTGATTCCGGTACTGTATTGAACTGGAAAAGCCTAAATTTAAATGGCCCAATTGTTGATAAACATTCAACCGGTGGTGTAGGTGATGTTACTTCACTGATGTTAGGGCCAATGGTTGCCGCATGTGGCGGTTATGTTCCAATGATTTCTGGTCGTGGATTAGGTCATACAGGTGGAACATTAGATAAACTCGAAGCCATTCCTGGCTTTGATATTTTCCCTGATGATGAAAAATTCCGCGATATTATTCGCAACGTAGGTGTTGCTATTATCGGACAGACTAATTCATTAGCACCTGCTGATAAACGCTTTTATGCGACCCGTGATATTACTGCTACAGTTGATTCAATCCCTCTTATCACCGCCTCTATTTTAGGTAAAAAATTAGCTGAAGGCTTAGATGCATTAGTGATGGACGTTAAAGTGGGGTCGGGTGCTTTTATGCCAACTTATCAGAAATCTGAAGAGCTGGCAGAGTCTATTGTTCAAGTAGCAAATGGCGCAGGCTGTCAAACTACGGCGTTGTTAACGGATATGAACGAAGTATTAGCTTCTAGCGCAGGTAATGCGGTTGAAGTTCGTGAAGCGGTTCAATTCTTAACGGGTGAATACCGTAATCCACGTCTATTTGAAGTCACTATGGCGCTGTGTGTTGAAATGTTAGTATCAGGTCGTTTAGCGGATGATCGTCAACAAGCTCGTCAAAAACTGCAAGATGTGTTGGATAACGGTAAAGCGGCTGAAGTCTTTGGTCGTATGGTTGCTGCACAGAAAGGCCCATCTGATTTTGTTGAAAACTACAATAAATACCTGCCAACTGCGGTATTAAGTAAGCCTGTATTTGCTGAGAAAGCTGGATTTATCACGGAAATGGATACGCGTGCATTAGGTATGTCTGTTGTGACATTAGGTGGTGGTCGTCGTAAAGCGACCGATGCTATTGATTACAGTGTGGGTTTAAGCGACATCGCTGCGCTTGGTACTGAAATCAATACCGATACGCCTTTAGCGATGATCCATGCTAATAGTGAAAAATCATGGCAAGAAGCTGCCGCTGAAGTCCGTCAAGCGATGGTAATTGGTGACAGCAAACGTGAAGCTTCACCTATGGTGTATCGCCAAATCAGCGAATAAGAACTCAATTACGATTTATAAGTGACATATCCGTGGTCTACGGAGAATGACACAGGAGAGAGAATTATGAAACGTGTACATATCATGGTATTAGATTCCTTCGGTATCGGTGCTGCTGGTGATGCAGAGAAATTCGGTGACCAAGGTTCGGATACTTTAGGGCATATCGCACAAGCGTTTGCTGACGGTAAAGCAGATAGAGACGGACGTAAAGGTCCTCTTCATTTACCTAATCTTTGCCGTTTAGGTCTAGGTAAAGCAGCTGAAGAATCAACAGGTAAATTTCCTATTGGTTTAGATAAAGACGCAGATATCATCGGTGCTTATGGCTACGCGAGTGAAATCTCTTCTGGTAAAGATACTCCGTCAGGCCACTGGGAAATCGCAGGTGTTCCTGTGCTTTTTGATTGGGGATACTTTAAAGAGCTGAAAAACTCATTTCCACAAGCATTGTTAGAAAATATCGTTAAACGTGCCAAATTACCCGGTTATTTAGGTAACTGTCACGCTTCTGGTACGGTTATTCTGGATGAGCTTGGCGAAGAACATATGAAAACCGGTAAACCAATTTTCTATACTTCTGCTGACTCTGTATTCCAAATTGCATGCCATGAAGAAACTTACGGTTTAGACAAATTATATGAGCTGTGTGAAATTGCTCGTGATGAACTAAATAAAGGCGATTACAACATTGGTCGTGTGATTGCGCGTCCATTTATTGGTGACAAACCAGGTAACTTCGCCCGCACGGGAAACCGTCATGATTTGGCGGTGGAGCCACCAGCACCAACGATGTTGAAAAAACTGGTTGATGAAAAACAAGGTCATGTTGTCTCTATCGGTAAAATTGCTGACATCTATGCAAATGTAGGTATCACTAAGAAAGTGAAAGCAACTGGTATTGATGCCCTGTTTGATGCGACACTTGAAGAAATGAAACTCGCGGGTGATAACACCATCGTCTTTACCAACTTTGTTGATTTTGACTCTTCTTACGGCCATCGTCGTGATGTTGTTGGTTATGGTGAAGCACTTGAATTATTCGACCGTCGTTTACCAGAACTTATGGAACTGGTGAAAGAAGATGACATTCTTATCTTAACTGCAGACCACGGTTGTGACCCAACTTGGCCTGGTTCTGATCATACTCGTGAACACATTCCTGTTCTGGTTTATGGCCCTAAAGTTAAACCTGGTTCATTAGGTCATCGTGAAACCTTTGCTGATATCGGCCAAACTGTTGTGAAATACTTCGGTTTGTCTCCAGTCGATTATGGTAAAGCGATGTTTTAATTTAATTTCGGTAGGTATAGTGATATGCCTACCGAATGATATTTGAATAGTAAAAAGATTAATTAAAAGGAAGAATTATGGCTACCCCTCATATTAACGCAGAAATGGGCGATTTTGCTGATGTCGTTTTAATGCCGGGCGACCCGCTTCGTGCTAAATACATCGCTGAAACTTTTTTACAAGATGTCCGTCAAGTAAACAATGTTCGTGGTATGTTAGGTTTTACAGGTACGTATAAAGGCCGTAAAGTTTCTGTAATGGGCCACGGTATGGGGATTCCTTCCTGTTCAATTTACGCGAAAGAACTCATTACTGATTTTGGCGTAAAAGTGATTATCCGTGTGGGGTCATGTGGTGCAGTATTACCAGATGTTGAATTACGTGATGTTGTTATCGGTATGGGGGCATGTACGGACTCTAAAGTTAACCGTCTACGTTTCAAAGACCAAGACTTCGCAGCTATTGCAGATTATCAATTAGTTCAAAATGCGGTTGATGCAGCAAAAGCGAAAGATATTAAAGTTCGCGTTGGTAACATATTCTCTGCTGATCTGTTCTACTCTCCAGATCCTGAAATGTTTGATGTAATGGAAAAATACGGCATCCTCGGTGTTGAAATGGAAGCTGCTGGTATTTACGGAGTTGCAGCTGAATATGGTGCAAAAGCACTGACTATTTGTACTGTATCTGACCACATTAAAAAAGGTACACAGACTACAGCTGAAGAACGTCAAACGACCTTTAACGAAATGATTGAAATTGCATTAGAATCTGTTCTCTTACTAGAAGACTAAACAATACATCTCGTTGCTTAAAAATAAAAACCCAATTTTTGAATTGGGTTTTTTTATTTCTTCCCCTCTTAATATCTCATTCAAACTATCCAAAAAAATTAATTTATTTAACAATTCCTTATGAATGTCAAGTGTAAAGCAAATAATGATTATTCTTATTGTTTTTTTATATCTTATTGATTCTTTTGTTATAAAATGGTCTTGTTTTGAATCTATCACGTTTATTTAGATAAAAAATAATCAGTGATTAACTTCACATCCTTTAAACTGTTTTTACATAATTACGTAGCGTTTTTGTAACATTGGGTTGCAAACATAATAACTATTTAAAAGGATGCTCATGTGTTAACAATCATCGGACTATTCATTATTATTACTATTGTGACATTACTGATGATGGGAAAAACCAGCCCTATTATTGCAATGTCGGTCACTCCGCTTATTGGTGCGCTGTTAGCAGGATATTCATTTAGTGAGATCTCAACCTTTTTTGAATTAGGCATTAAGCAGGTGAGTAGTGTCGCAACGATGTTTTTATTCGCGATACTTTTTTTTAGTATCATGAAAGATCTGCATATTTTTAATCCACTTATTCGCATTATGATAAGCCTCACGCGAGGCAATGTGATTATTGTCTGTGTTGTGACAGCACTCGTGGCGGCAGTTGTTCATTTAGATGGTTCTGGCGCGGCAACATTCTTAATTATCATTCCTGCTTTCTTACCGCTGTATCGACGCTTAGGGATGAGTCCCTACCTTATGCTATTAATTATGTGTACCAGCATGGGCGTTATGAATATGGTGCCTTGGGGTGGGCCTTTAGGACGAGCTTCTGCGGTAACGGGTATTCAAGCTGCAGAGTTATGGCAAAAACTTATTCCTGTACAGTTATTCGGCATTTTAGGCTCAATGGTATTTGCTGCTATTATGGGGGTTAGGGAAAATAAGCGTATTGCAAAAGCAAAACGTAAAGGAACGACGCCTTATCAGAAAGACTCTTTATTAGCCATCTTTGATGAAGAACAACCCGAAACGGGCACTGAAAAACCGAAAAAATTCGGCATAAATATTTTATTGATTGTTGTTTCTATTACTTGTTTAGCGTTAGGGTTGTTCTCTGCACCTTATATTTTTATGGTGGCGTTTTCAGTTGCGTTAGTGATCAATTACCCCAAACCCAGAGATCAAATTGCGATTATTAGCCATCATGCACCACAGGCGTTATCAATGGTAGCAATTATTTTATCGGCTGGTGCATTCTTAGGAATTATGTCTAATGGTAAAATGCTGGAATCAATTGCGCTTGATTTAGCTGCAATCTTACCTCATTCCTGGGTGGATAATTTGCATATTATTGTGGGTATACTAGGTGTACCTATGGATATCTTTACCAGTACAGACGCTTATTACTTCGCATTACTTCCTATTGTACAAGAAGTGACTGCAGGGGGCGGTGTTCCTGCTGCTGATGTCGTGTATGCGATGGCAATAGGTAATAATGCTGGAACGTTTGTTAGTCCATTCTCTCCTGCAGCTTGGTTGGCAATGGGGATTGCAGGAACAGATATGGGAAGGCACCTACGTTATTCATTTGGTTGGATATGGTTATTTAGCTTCTTTACTTTAGGTGTTGGCTTCTTCTTGGGGCTTTTCTAACAGAAAATCTTAGTTGTAACCTTAAGCCTCAGTATTTTCAACTGAGGCTTTTTGATGGAATTTATGGTGCATAGATATAAGTTTCTAAATAAGGGTCCATTTTAATGGCATAATCTTTAATATTATCTAGGCTTGGTGTTAACGGCTCTTTGCACTCTTTTTTGCTGATAATATTGTTGTCTTTATAAACAATTACGCCGTTAAAATTCCATCCTCTTCCTTCACCGTCATAAACGACATAGCTGTAATTTCCATTCTTAAATCGAATGTAAGTCGATGCTCCAGCAACGAACATTTGATGCCCATAAAAGACATTATTATTAGGTTGTTGAGGCACGGGTAGTGTGATTTCTGTTTTAGCCAGTGTGCCATAACGATAAACAGGGGGTTTTCCCTGTTCAGCGAACACGCTGACATACTTACCATTTTCAAGTTGGCAGGTAAATTCTTCAGCATAGACACTTGCGGATAATAATACGAATACAGTCGCGATAGCGATACGTGTTTTCATATTGTGTTCCCCGTTAATTACCTACATTATTACTTTTAGTATCGGCAAAAAAAATAAAAAATGTAGAGTAAATATTCTGATTATTTATTAGAGTTACTATTTTTTACTTTAACTGATTTTTTTATTATATCCAGAATTATTCACTATAATAGTTTTTTTCTTTATATTTTCGTATGTAACTACCTTTGTTTTACCCGTAACCAATATTTTATGCCTAAAAATTGTTTAAATTAGAATTAATTTGCTGATTGTTGAAAATATAGTAGTTTTTTAGTTTGATTTTCTCATCATTAATTAAAATTAATATAATTTTAGCAGTATTAATTGCGGAAATAACAGATTAATACAATTAATTGAATCAAGAATTCAATAATATCATATGGTTAGATGGTTATTATTGTATTTTGATTATATTTCAAATAGTTAATAGTATTGTTGGTGATTGTTTCTATTTATAGTCCTATTTTCATTGTGATCTCAGTCACATAAGTACATTAATGAAAAGTTAATGGCTGTAAATTTAACTTTCCGTGTCAATATAAATTATTGATATTAATAATAAATACTATTAAGCCGTTATAGGCTATGTGGTAGACGTTATCACATTGCTCACTAACTAATTTAATTAGAAAATGTATAGTATTGCTGTGCAACTAAATTAAATTATTGTCGGTTTCTATTTGGAGAATATAGTGAAAAATCAAGATTTATTGGGTTTATCTTCTGCCAATATTCTGAACTCGGAATTTGAGAAGAAATACCACGACGTTATTGCTCACTTTTTCAGCCGAGATCCGAAGTATTGGCCGATATTTCAGGATAAAACAATCCAATCGATTACACAGTTTAGAAAAACAACGAATAATGATAACGACCAATTACAGCGCTATGCTAATGGAGCACAATTATTTGAACGTTTAATGGCTGATACACAAATTCAGCAAAACATTAATTACCCAGAAAACGATCCTAATGAATTGCTGATGTTGGTTTCAACGTTATGTAAAAACTGGGAAAATCCACTCGCAGTTGAAAACGTAATTGCAATGCCAAGTGATCCAGGTGTTTATGGTTCAATTTTAGGGTTAATGGGTAACCCGAATATGGTGTATTGTGAATATTCTGGTGTTGCAGATGCACTAGAAAAAATAACAATTAAAAAAGTCGCTAAATTAGTGGGATACGATCCTGACGTTGCTTCCGGTGTATTCACACAAGGTGGCACCATGTGTAACTTATATGGTTATCTCTTTGGGTTACGTAAATCCATGCCTAATTCTAAACATTCAGGTATGGCAGCAGATCAAGACTATCGCATCATTAACTCTCAAGGCGGTCATTATTCAAACATGACTAACCTTGCACTATTAGGTGTTGATGTAGATAACAAAACTATTCGTATTAAAGTATCTGAAGATAATACCATTAATCTAGAGCACTTAGAGCGTGAATTAAGAGCCTGCTTTACTGTTAAGTGCAAAGTTCCAACTATCATGTTAACCACAGGGACAACAGATACCTTTGGTGTGGATGATGTGAAAGGGGTTTGTGAATTACGTGACCGCTTATGTGAAGAGTTTGAGATCCCTGTTAAGCCTCACGTGCACGTTGATGCCGCTGTGGGCTGGCCGATCATCTTCTTCTTAGAATATGATTTTAGTGGTAACCCACTGGCGATTAATGATGTCACCTTAGAAGGCTTACGTCAGAACGTTGAGAAATTTAAACATCTGAAATATGCTGACTCTGTGACTATCGACTTCCATAAATGGGGCTATGTTCCTTACACTTCAAGTTTAGTGTTAGTGAAAAATGGTCATGATTTTGTGGCACTGGAGAACGATCCAGAAAACTTCACTTATTTTGAACATGAATTAGAAGGGCAGACTCACTTACAATCTACTATTGAATGTACACGCAGTGGTGTGGGTATCTTTGGTGCTTATTCTGCAATGCACTATATGGGGATTGAGGGTTACCAAACCATTATTGCTCACTGTTTGCAAAACGCGAACTACATGCGCCATCGGTTGTTAGAGATGGGTAATGCAAAAGTGATCGTACCGCAAAACCAAGGTCCAAGTGTTGGTTTTAAACTGTATGATCCAAACTTAGTGAAAGATCCTAATGTTGCTTTTGATTTAGAGTTAACGTGTTCTACAGATAAAGAGGCATATGACTTTATGGTTCATAACACACAGTGGCATAGAAAACTTTTCTTACAGCGTGGTAGAGAAGGGTTGTTTACTAACTGGGTGGATTCTATTGCCTGCTCTAAATATGCGAAAAATAACCGTTATGTTTATCTTCCGGGTGAAAAAGCAGTATTTATGAACCCAAATACTGAACGTGCACATATCGATAATTTTATGAAGATTTTAACCGAAATGAGTCAAGATATGAGCTCAAAGAAGGTCGCAAAAATCTAATTCAATAACCGTCTAATTCAATAAAACAAACTGTACTTTAATCGAGGAAACGCATATTAAGGTACAGTTTTTATTTTATATGCTTATGATTGCAGATTATCTCAGTTGGCTGTCTTTACTACCTCGACGATTATACCCACTAAAGGCATTATTTTTTTTATCAACCATCTCCTGACAATTTAAACAATAACGTACACCAGGAACGACTTTTTGCCTAGCCGGAGAGATTGGCTCACCACATTCATCACAAAACTCGGCACTTTCACCTTGTGCCATTTGATTGCGAGCTCTTGCAATTGCATCATCAATGGTGGCATCTATTTGCTCTTGAACTGCACTATCATTAGCCCATCCACTTGCCATCATATTCTCCTATTTTAACAGTGAATATAAATACTATTATTAGGGCGATGGCGAAAAAATCAACAAAGTAAAAGAGAAAATACACTTTAAGATATCGTGATAGAAATAAAAAACCCCTCATACCGAGGGGCAAATTTCAGAGGCAACGCTTGTTGTTATTGTTGTTGTTCTCGGATAAACAGAGAAATGATAAAGAAGAGGGCGACGAATACGATTATTAGGTTAAAGCCAACAGAAACATTATAGCTTTCTGAAACCTGACCGATTAATGAACCTGCTAACGCTCCGCCCAATCCTGAAGCTACATAAATAAGTCCCATCACCGAGCCACTTTTGCTAGTTAATTTTGTGGCAACCGCTGCGGCTGTTGGAAATAGCACAGATAATGCAAAACCAAATACCATAAATAGATAAACAACATCTTGCACAAAGATACGGCTAACAATAATGGCAATAAGCGAGAACAGTGAGAATAAAATCAATGTTTTACGATCACCCAGTGCAAGGTTAATAAAACCACCAATAAAACGACCGATAGTAAATAAGAATGCAAAACTAGAAATAACATAAGCGGCGGTTTCTGCTTTTTGTGTATTACTCATATTCCCAATATCCATAGAGGTATAGAAAATAGGGAAGAAGTTTAAGAACGCGGCTTCGGCTGCCACATATAAAGTGATAAATAAAATAACCAGCAACAGTGACTTTTGTGTCAGCAACTCTAAAAAGTCACTGAATTTCATATCGACTTGTGCGCTACTTTCTATTTTTAACGTACTTAATACTAAAATAATCACAGCAACAATAACGGCAACACCAACATAAAAGGTACGCCATGAAATAGAGTGTGAGAATAAATATTGTAAAATAAGAGGCGTAACAATCATCCCTACACCAAACATGGCGTTAGAGACGTTAAACATCATTCCTGCTTTCTCTTTATAGAAAGTTGGAATAACAGTAACGATAGAGACAAGCATTGAGCCAATCCCTAAACCAATGACCAGATAAAAGCCAAAAAATAGCATCACGTTGAAAGCAAGGCTGGTTCCTGTTAAACCAACAGCCATCATTAATGAGCCAATAAACATCATGACTTTTAACCCTTTTTTATCGGTAAAATAGCCCGTTAATAAACTGGCGACTAAAAAGCCGATTTGGAAAAAGGTAATTAATGAACCTACTTGGCTCATATTTAATGAAATATCATGTTGAACTTGTTCGAGGATCAGCCCTTTTGTATTTTGAATGCCACCGAGTAAAAACATCGTGACAAACAGAAGGAAAAAGACTTTCCATTTTTGTTGTTTAGCCATAATTTGATCCTGATTTTCCGCGGTGTATTATTCTTTAATTGTGTTGTTGTTATAAGTGTTATTATTAGGTGTATTGTGTTCGCCAATGGCATCAAATAATTCTTGAGTCGCCCATCCATAGCAATAATAGAGTAAGTCATCACAAGCACTTTCTTCAGCGGCAATGACTGCTTCAATTAATTGAGTGGCAGGTAAATTCCACATTTGAATACCGCTATAAATAAAGGTATTTGGCTGTGAAAGTTGGCGAACTTTATTATTTTGTTCTGCAACAAAATGAATAGGAAAACCTTGCTGTTTAAAGGTTTCATATGAAATATCATAGGGCAATTCAAATAAGCGTTTGAATGCCGTAAATGCATGCTCTTGGCTTTCGCTATTATGGGCAAAATGATTAATTAACCCTTGAACATCTGCACCTCCCCCTAATTTATGATAAGGGAAATGTTTGAGCGTTGAAGAATAACGGGTTAATTCATGATAATTTTGACCTAAGATCCAACTGTAAGCAGGTGGCCATAGATCAAGCCATAACGTAATACCACCCGCAGTTTGTTTGGCATCAGACAGTAATTTTTCAACTAATTGAGTCACACTTTGTTGGCGAAATGCTTGCCACGCTTTTAACAAAGGCTCTTCTTTTAATGCGGAAACAGGTGTTTCGAAATCCCCTTGTTTCAATGAATCAGCTAAAGCCACAAGACGATGTTTGATTTCGTTAATAGGCAAACCTTGCTGTACCATTTTCTTTTCGCAGTGAGGGCAAAAACAGGTAAATAATCCCGCTGGATTGACTTCTTTACCTGCCCAATCAGGGAAACGAATTCGGTCAATTAAAAAGGTGTCGTAACCGTAGTTTTGTTTTAATGCTGTGAATGTCTTTTGCCATAATTGAGCAACATCAGGAGCATTAGGGCAGAGCCAATGTGCTTGTGGACGACCTTTAAAATCGACAACCTGATTGTTTTCTACATTACCAATAAAATCGCCATTCAGAATATTTGCCCATGGAATGACTTTATATTTTCCACCATCGGTGGCTTTTTTTATCGTCATTAGTGGATCTGCACCCGCTAAAATAGTGGGATCGACCCGTTGGCTCAGATGAGGAAAATCAGTATGAGTATTGATATGTAGTGTACCTGTTCCCATAACCATATTATGAATAGGGTTATGAGGTAGATCACCAACAGGGTAAGGGTTACGTTCAAAAATCGTATTAATTTCGACAAATAAATGCTCAACATGCTTCATACCGTCAAGGCGTTGAAGAATAGCGGGCATGCCTTCATCTAAAATATCATGTGGGTGAAGATGTATTCCTGCCATGAGTTGCTCCCATCTCGTTTAAAGGCTTTTTTATTAGGGTTATCTCAATTGGATCTCGGGCATAAATTGAATTGATGGATAAACCGTGGCTAAGGCGAGAATAGCAATGCCATAAAGCGGGCCTTTTTCCCATAATTCAGAAAGCTCGATATTCACTTTGGTGTTAGCAAATAAATGTCTATCTAGATTTGCCTGAACACGCGGTAAAAAGGTATCAGCAGAGCGGGTGATACCGCCTGTTAATACCACTTTTTCCAAATTTGCAATGGCGACTAAATTCATAATGCCGATGGCAAGATAATCAGCCATTTCTTCAACTAAGGATTGAGCAAGCGGATCGCCTTGTTGTGAGGCTTGAATAATCTCAATTGCACTAAGATTTTCCTCTCGTAAGTTTGCCATTCGCTCACTTAAACCTGAGCCAGAGCAGAAACTCTCAAAGCATCCTTTATTGCGCCAATTGCGAAAGAGATGGTCACGAGCAAACATCATATAGCCGATTTCACCAGCTGCATTGTTTGCGCCACGGATAACTTTTCCATCCATTAGTAAGGCGGAGCCTAATCCTGTGCCGATCCCAATCAGCGCACAACTGTGTGTATGACGGCAACGGCCTTTCCACATTTCACCGACAAGTGCTGCACGAATATCATTTTCGAGTACAATGGGTACATTGAGTTTTTCTGTAAGTTGTTGTGCTAGAGGCAAATTATCCCAATGAGGTAAGTTAGGGGAGCCTTCTAGTACAACCCCATTTTTGATATCGATGATCCCTGGTGTGGCGACACCGATAACATTGATCTTTTGGCGATCTACGCCGCTTTTTTCGATCACATTTTCAATACTTTGCGCAAATTGCGTAATGAAGTGTTCACGATCGTCAGTATCAAAGGTAGGCTCTTGATATTCATACAATAATTCGGCATCTAAGTTAAAAACCGCATAAGCGATTTTGGTTCCACCTAAGTCAATGCTGACACCTAAACTGTGTTGAGGATCGAAGTTAACTAAAATACCTTTTCTGCCTTGTCCTGCAGGCGAACTGACACCGCTTTCATAAACGATTTTTTCTTCAAGGAGATCGTTAATAATTTCAGACACCGTCGCTTTTGTAATTCCACTGATCTTGGCTATCTGAGCCCGTGACAAAGGACCTTGATGACGAATGACATTTAATACAAGCGAGGCATTCATTTGCCGTAATGTATTGGGTACGTTCGGTGTCACGTTACTACTCCATTTGTTTAGAAACAAAACTAAAAGATGTTTTTTTTATATAAAATCGTCTGTGTTTGATAGTTATGCACCGTTTTATTTACTTTGTAAAGTATAAAAAGACTAATTAGTTTAGAAACCATCCTAAATGAGTTTGTGATCACAATTTGATGAGTCTGATTTGTATAATGAGATCGTCCAAAAGATCTTCAATGTATATATTCGTTGCACATATTCTTAGGGCAATAAAATGACTAGAATGAAATCAATATCTATTGAACTAAAGAGAAAATTAGCATGAAAAAAGTAATGTTATTAAACGGGTTAATAGGAATGCTATTGCTATTCCCACTGTATTCGCAGGCAGTAACATTAAGCGGTTATCTTGAGGTAAAACGATTATTAGCTTTAGATCATCCTTCTAATAAACAACTAGAATCAGTGACACAAGCGTATTTAAATGGTATCGCGAATGGATTTAATTTTTATGCTGTTGCCGTAAAAATTGAGAATCAAAATAACGATAATTTTCGACCTCTTTATTGCCCGCCTCCGAAAGTAGAACAAAATGGCGATTTTATGGTTAAGCACATCGATGCTTATTTAGATAAAAATCCTGAAGTGAAGAAAAAACAAAAAGAAACGCCGTTGGAGTTAATTTATATTTTGGCATTACAAGATGCCTATCCTTGCCATGCTGATGGAAGTCTCTAAACGAAAAATAGCCACAATCCTTGTGGCTAAAATGATTTGGTGTGCTCTTTTTTTGTTATTTACTTCAGGTTGCCTCTCTCATAAGCCCCTTGATGGAAAACACTCAAGCGATTGCAACTTCAACTTGTTTTACGGGAACAAGGTGACAACAATCACTTTCACCGGTTTTCTCAAAGGTTGATAAACGGGTGATCAAGAGTGAATTCATGTCTGTTAATAATCCTTCTGCTTGCAGCTTTTGCATGATGTTTTCATCACAATCACTATTGTTATGACGTTGATAAGCAACAGGTGTGACACCACGCAATACGGTCAATTGACCTGCAAGTGCAGGATTATCTGTTAATGCATATACATTGTTATTCGGCATAAAACGTGACAACAAGGTCACTGATTTGCCATTTTCTGTTAATACGGCGACACTTAAATGTTTGTCGTCATGAAAAGCGGTTGTGGCTGCAGCCAGTGCAATCCATCGACCGGTTTGCGAATAGTAAGACGGTGATTGCCAAGGGTTTTCAGCATTAGCTGCAAAAGAGCGCTCTGCGCCTTCAGCTACGCGTGCCATTGCACTAACGGCTTCCACTGGATATTTCCCTGCTGCCGTTTCAGCTGACAACATGACGGCATCTGTTCCATCACCAACCGCATTTGCAATATCCATAACTTCTGCACGGGTTGGCATCGGGCTTTCAATCATTGATTCCATCATTTGAGTCGCGGTAATAACAGGGCAACCTAATGCGCGACAGCGTGCAATAAGTTGCTTCTGTGCACCCGGTAAACTGGCATCACCGATTTCAACCGCTAAATCACCTCGAGCCACCATAATGACATCAGATGCTTTAATAATGTCATCCATATTTTCTTCACAAGAAACCACTTCTGCACGTTCAACTTTAGCAACGATTTTGGCGTGACTTCCTGCTGCGATCACTAAATCACGGGCATATTCAATATCCGCACCATTACGTGGGAATGAAACGGCAATGTAATCTGCTTGAATAGTGGCTGCTGTGTGTATGTCTTGTTTGTCTTTCTCTGTTAATGCAGGTGCAGATAAACCACCACCGAGTAAGTTAATCCCTTTACGGTTAGATAATTTTCCACCAACAGTAACGACAGTCTCTATTTTATTATTATTGACGGCGCTGACTTGTAATTGAATATTGCCATCATCAAGTAACAAAATATTCCCTGGTGTGACTTCTTGAACAAGTTGTGGGTAATCCAAACCCACTTGTTGCTCGTCGCCTAATGTGCTGTCTAAATCTGCATTTAAAATAAAACTATCGCCTTGTTTTAATTGAATTGAATCATTTTTAAAGTTAGCGATACGAATTTTAGGACCTTGCAGGTCTGCTAAGATCCCGATAAATACACGATGTTTTTCTGCGACCTGACGGATAGTTGCGGCAGTGGCCTGATGCTGTTCGCGAGTACCATGTGAAAAGTTTAAACGAAATACGTTAGCACCTGCCATAATCAGCTTTTCAATCATCTGTTCTGAACAGCTAGCTGGGCCAAGAGTCGCAACAATTTTTGTCTTACGCATAATGACATTCTCTTTTTAAAGAGGGATACCCAACGGTATCCCTTGATGACAACTTAATTAATTCATTAATCCATGGTAACTTTTTTCGCATTCCAGACCATCATTGCGAGGATCATGGATACGATGGCAGAACCTATCCAGAAATACTGTACTGTGCTGAAGTCATAGTGAGTTACACCATCAATTTCAGTGACTTTAATTAATGATGCAGAAATTAATTCTTGTGCTGAGGCTGCAATGTAGGCGAATAGTCCGATAAAGCCTTTTACTGCGCCTACTGCGTTTTTCGGCATCAGGTCACAAGCGGTTAAACCTGCTAAAAACACAACTAAACCACCAATTGCAAAACCAATCATACTTAATGCAACTGCATCCATAACACGGCTTTGTGGACCCCAGAACATCAGTGCAAAACCTGCAATGTTGGCAATACCGTAAATCAGTGTTGGAATATGGCGGTTAGCGTTAAACAGTTTGTCTGATGTGATACCTGCTAAGATTGCACCGAAGAAACCAGCGATTGGGTAAGTTGACATGGCAAAACCAGCGTCAATCAGTGAATAGCCTTTTGAACCTTGTAAATAAAGAACAGCCCATGAACTGATTGCGTAGCGAGAGACGTACATTGCTGCACAGGCTGTGGCAATGATCCATACAGTAGGTTGTTTTAATATGAATAATTGTGCACGGCGTGTTTCTTTTGGATCGCTACTTTTAGCAAACTCAGCTTCTTCACCGAATGCAGTTGCTGGATCTGGCAGACCATAAGTGCGAGGACGATCTTTTAATAACATTAGTAAGATAATACCAGCAGCTAAACTAGCAATACCTGCACCGATAAAGCCTGCGCGCCAACCAAAGAAGCTCACTATGGTTGCAGTCAAGATCCATGTAATAGCTTCACCGATATTACGTGAGCCACCCCAGATAGAATAAACACTACCGCGTTGTTTTGGTGAGAACCATTGGAAGATAGAGACACAAGAAGGTGCTGAACCGACAGATTGGAACCAACCGTTAATACCCCATAATAGGACGAAAAATAGGCCGGCCGTTGACATCCCCATAAAAATACAGGTAATTGAGGAAGCAATTAACGAGATGGACATAAAGCGTCCAATATTCGCATAATCGGATAAGAAGCCGTTAGAGAACTTACCAAATGCATAAGTAAAGAAGAACGCAGAACCCATTAAACCGAGTTCAGTTGTTGTTACAATACCTGCATCTAGCATCGGTTTTTTTACCACACCGAGTGCCATTCGAACTACATAGAACATGGCGTAGCCAAAAACAAGCCCTATAAAAACCTGCCATTGGTATTTTTTATAAATTGATCTGATCTTTTCATTAGATTCTTCTAATAGAGGGAGATCTTTTCTTGTTTTAAAGAAATTAAACATATAGATAGCTCCGAAAAAAAATAGATAAAGCTGAAAGTTTTTAGTCGGAGTGAATACTAGCGAGTAGGAAGGAATAACAGCAAAACGTTAACAATGAGTCATGATTGACACATTACCTTAATTCGATGGGTTAAAACTGTAATCTAGGTAATTTATATTAGTATCAAAAGAAGAGAATATAAGCGTATCTCAAAAAAGATTGGGTCATAGTTGACTCACAATCGAAATAAAATAATTATCATGAAATTTTAAATTTATGATCCTGAGCACAATTCTAAGAAAACTTCTATGGTGGGGAAAATGAAAGGGAAACTTATTTTGTCATTCTTTTGTTTGTTTTTTATTTTCGGCGCAAATGCAAAAGATGATCGGCTTGTTATCTTGACTACACATTCAGATACAGTAATGCGCCCATTAATGCTAGCTTTTGCTGATAAATATCCAAATATTAAAACACAAGTTGTTTATCGACGTGTTGAGATTGCAGAAAGATTAATAAAAAATTATCCTTATCAGTCTATTGATATTGTAATGTCTTCTTCTGCAAATTTTTATCATCATCTTGATAGAGAAGGTTTGCTTTCTCGTTTGCCTATTAAATATGAAACCCCTGATTGGTTATTAAAGCACAGTAGTATTATAAACGATAAGGTAACGGCGTTTGGTTATTCAGGGATTGGGATTATTAGTAATACACAGTATTTACAAAAACATCAGTTACCATCACCTAAAAGTTGGAAAGATCTCACTGCTCCTATTTATCAAGGTCATTTAACGATGACAACACCCGCTAATTCTGGCACGACACAACTAATGGTCGAAAATATTTTACAGGAAAATGGTTGGGAAGAAGGTTGGAAAATCCTATTAGAATTGAATGGTAATTTAGCATCAATATCAGCGAGAAGTGCCAGAGTCAGTGATGCTGTTGCTAGGGGGATTGTTGGTGCAGGGCCTGTAATTGATAATTATGCTTTCAACCATCAAAAACGGTTTGATTTTATTGATTTCGACTATTTTGATAAATCAATAATTTTACCCGCTTATGTTGCTATTTTAGCTGAAAGTGATAAGCACGCTGAAGCAGGTGTTTTTATTTCTTTCCTTCTTTCCGAAGAGGGGCAGGAAATTGTTTATAACAGTGATATGGCAAAGATCCCGCTAAGTGAAAATGTATTAAGTACTAATTCTCAATTAGCTGATTCAACAGATTTTATTTTAGATAGTAATAAAGCTTATCATCGCCGTGAAGTAGTCAACGCTTTATTTGATCAAATGATCACCCATAATTTCCCTTTAATGCGTCAAGTTTGGAGTGATATTCATGAAGCAGAAAGACAAAAAGATCAAACGCCAGAACGGCTTGATGCGATTAGTCAAGCACGCAATATAGCAAGTTCAGTGCTTATTAGTGAAAATGAGGCTAATTCGCCAACTTTACAGGCACTTTTTACAAAAGCAGCAGACCAACGAGAATATACCGATCAAGCTTTAGCCGTGCTTTATCAATGGCGTACTTTAGAGGCCGAAAGACTTGAACAAGCACTGGCTTTATTGAAAGAGACAAAATCACCCTAACCGCCTTGTGGTTCAGATATATAGCAGGAAGCGCTGTTTTTATGAAGGGTATTACGGATGAAATTATTAGTGCCTAAACAATTTGGCAAGCTAGGTAGGCGCCTTTATATGGCGTTTACTTTTAGTTTTTTACTCACCTTACTGATTGGGGTGATTATCTTTTTTATGTGGGGAAAACTGGCGACACAAATTAATGCGTCAGTGGGAGAATCTCTACCCATGTTAACCATCAGCTATAACATGGAGCGTTATAGCACCAATTTACAAATGTTATTAAAAGAGCGTGAACAAACACAACGAAAATCGATTTCAGAGCAACAACAACAGGAAATTCATCAGTTATTAGACAATTTGCGCGAATTCCCTATTGAGCAAAAGCCTCAACGTGATTTTTATACTCAACTTGTTGATGAATTATCATCGTTAATTTATCAACAGGATGTATTACTAGATAAACGACGTGAATTAGAAAATCGTCTTGCACAATTATTAGGGCAACTAGCGTGGATGCATGATGCTGTCGGCGAAGATATTAAGCCACTACTTAATGAAATCGAGTGGCATGTCAGCCAAATGATCAATGAGAAAAATGTACAGGAAAATAGTTTACAACTGTTATTAGAATCAACGTTATTACAAGAGTTATTTACCACGGAAAATGAGTTAATTAGCTTAGTTGAGGAAATTGCTCATCAACGTTATAGCCGTGATATTGATGTCGCCTTTCACTATATTAGTGTCAAAATCGATGAAATTATTTCGTTAAATCAGAAGTTAAAAAGCTATCCGTCGACGATTGCTCATCGTCAGGTATTACAAGAGATCATCGCTATTACTCGTTATGACGGCGATATCTATAACACATTGATTGATGATGTCGAAAATGAGAAAAAACTCAAAGCATTAGCACCTGAATTAAATGAAAAATTATCACAATTTGATAATGCGGTAAGTGGTAATGTTTTTGCGACCAGTGAAGTGTTAAATGAGCTCAATGGTAATACGCGTAAACTGATGGCGACGGGAAAAATCGTTATTGTGGTGATTATTGTCGTCTCTTTATTACTCAGTATTATTGTGATGAAAATCTTGATTGATAGACGATTAATTGCGAGGTTGAATAAACTCAGTGATGACCTAGCGCATGTGGCTAAAGGCAATTTAACAGAACCAATGCTCATTGAGGGGCAAGATGAAATTGGTTTATTAAGCCGGCGACTTCGTCGTTTTTGGCGTCAAATGAAAGAAGTTGAAGCGACTAATGCGTTAAATCTTATCAATAACACCGATGCGAGTTTAATTACCTGTCACCACGATGGCAGAATGGAAACCGTTAATCCGAGTGCTGCAACGTTATTAGGTACAGGTAAAGAGCAAAGTAATAAACCACTTTGGTTATTATTTAATGGTGAAGCCAGTACTATGTTGAAAGCGCAATTTAGTTCAACAAGTCCGCTTTATCGTTTAGGACAAAGTGAATGCATCATTCGAATGGTAAAAGCGAGTGAGCCTCATTTCTTACAATTTAATATTCGTGAATACCCTCATAAAGACGAACATAAATATATTGTGACTATCACCGATATTACGCGCCAAGAGTTAAGTCGATTAGAGCTTCAACGGCTGGTGGCCCTAAAAACACAAGATTTGCAGGATAAAAACCAGCAATTAAATGAAGAGATTGTGCGTCGTGAGCAAGCACAAAAACATTTAATTCAGACCCAAGAAGAGTTGGTTCAAGCTGCCAAAATGGCGGTTGTTGGGCAAGCGATGACAAGCCTTGCTCATGAGCTTAATCAGCCCCTTTCAGCAATCAATACCTATCTGTACAGTGCAAAACTCACCATACAGATGGAAAAATATGATCAATTGCCTGATTCTATAGAGCGTATCGAGAAGCTTTGTGCACGAATGAATCGAATTATCACTGCATTACGTAATTTTTCACGTAAATCGTCATCTGAAATTAGCTTTGTTTCAGCACCATTAAAAGAGCTTGTGGACAGCGCCATGGTGCTGGTTGAGTCTCGTTCTAAACGAGAGCAGTGTATCATTACGAATAATATCCCTAATGAATTAACTATTTGTGCCGATCCGACGCAAATAGAGCAAGTCTTGGTTAATTTGTTTGTTAATGCAATGGATGCAATTGCCGGTGTTGGTGAAAGTCAGATCACCATTGACCTTTTATCTGTTGATCCTAAAAGAAAATTAGTGGGGATCTCTGACAGTGGAGAAGGGTTCAATTCCGCTGTTTTACCAAAATTATTTACCCCGTTTACCACAACAAAAGATGTGGGGTTAGGGTTAGGGTTATCCATTTGTCGTTCTATTATGCAACGGTTTGGTTATGAAATTTACTTGGCCTCAGCGTTAAACGGTGGCGCTATGGTCGTTTTGGAGTTTACTGATGACACAATCACTCATGCCTGATATTGATGTTTTATTAATTGATGACGATGAAGATATTCTTGAATCTTATCGTCATTTACTTAACCTTGCAGGTATGGTTGCCAGAGTGACTAATTCGCCTGAAAAAGCATTAAGCCTTTTAACACCAGAGTGGCAAGGGGCTGTTGTGCTCGATATTTATATGCCCGCAATGAATGGTATGGAGGTACTTGAGCGCATTAAGCAAATCGATTCTCGTATTCCCGTCATCATGATCACCGGACATGGCGATATACCATTGGCTGTGGAAGCGGTAAAAAAAGGGGCTTATGATTTTATTGAAAAACCCATTAATCCCCCTGTTTTTTTAGAATTAGTCGCAAAAGCACATAAAGAGCGTCAATCTATTCTCGCCCTTAGAAACGCCGTAATAAGCACCACACAAGAGCGCTTAGTGGGAGACAGTGCGCAAATTACGGCGATTCGAGAACAAGTACAACAAATTGCGGATATTGATAAAGATTTAATGATAGAAGGTGCGATGGGAACAGGGCGTCACCTTCTTGCTCAATTGCTACATGAGTTAAGTCCACATAGTGATAAAGCTATCCAAACGGTAGACTGTCAAAATTTATCCGATATCAAACAGGTTATTGTTCAAATTGAAACTGATGGAGTGGGTACGTTAATTTTACGTTCTCCATATGATTTATCATCAGAAGCACAGCGTTGGTTAAGTTCTTATCTGCTGGATATGGAACGTCAAGGAAAGCGTCACTTTAGAACCATTGCGATTTTAGAAAATAATACACAACAACTGGTGACGGAAGGGCGATTAATACCTGAATTCTATTACTATTTTTCACAAATTACCTTTTCATTGCCTCCCTTAAGCGCAAGACGTCCTGATATTATTCCATTATTTAGAGCCTTCTTACGACAAAGTGCACAGCGACTCGGTATTGCCATCCCAAAAATTGATCGTAACTATCTTGATATTTTAAAACGTTATGATTGGCCAGGTAACATTCGCGAATTACGAAATGTCGCTGAGCTTTATGCGGTAGGTATTGTGAAAATGGTAGATAGTGAACAACACCGAGCGATTATTCCACCTGAAGGCCCTTTAGATAATCTTGTAGATGAATATGAGCGTCGATTAATTGAAGATGCGTTATATTTATTTGCGGGT
The DNA here is from genome assembly GCF_009915965.1 of Proteus sp. G2300. Lineage (NCBI taxonomy): Bacteria > Pseudomonadati > Pseudomonadota > Gammaproteobacteria > Enterobacterales > Morganellaceae > Proteus > Proteus sp. G2300. The sequence continues at coordinate 180,378 of NZ_JAABNK010000003.1, read as the reverse complement.
CGCGTCAGTGATGTTGCTGATTATTTAGGTATTCCACGTAAAAAATTGTATTTACGGATGAAAAAGCACGACCTTGATAAGGATAGCTATAAACCAAAGGTTTAATTTACGTTTTATTGCATAACAAAGAGGCGCCATACTGGCGCTCTTTCACATTTTTTTAAGATACATTACTTGAATTATCTTGTCGCTAGTGTCACAAAATCGCCTGCCCACTTGCTGGTAAATTCAATGCGCAAAGCGCCTTCCCATAAACCTTCAGGTAATGATGCTACAGATTGAGAACCATTGATGACATTAAATAAAAAAGCACTTTGAAGACTTTTTAGCTCACTTTTCTCTGACGCTTTATTTGCTGGCATCAGCCCATGATGAATACCTTTTTGGTTATCAAGAATAACGGTTTCTTGATTATTTGATAATGTTTTACCGTTCCAGTCTGTTTTTACTATTAATACTGAATTATCTGTCGCATTTTTAAGTTCATTACTAATAATTTTCGATGTTAATTTAAAATCTGTTGCCCCTTCAGCATCTTTAACGGTGATATCAAAAGCGCCATCTTGTGCATTAAAACGGTTATTTTCTGTGACTTCAAAATGCAGGGCATTTAAAGGGGTTACACCTAATTCACTCTGGGGTTTCTTTATTGCTGTGGCATGCCAATTTGCAATTGTCTGTACTGATGAAGTATTGGCAAAGGTTGTTGTTGTCGTGAAAGCCGTCAGTAATAAGCTAAGTAATACGTGGTATTTTTTCATGGTTTATTCCTACAGAGTAAATCGACGTTAATAGCAATATCGGCTAAAAAGTCTTTTTCATGAGTTTATACATAAAATTTAGATTATCTAAAAAAGATGATTCATTAGATAAATTATAGAATGAATTGAAAAAATAGTTTATTTAAAACATCATAAAAAAATAGGAATAAAATGTAATAAAAATAGCTTTATCGTTAATAATGTAAAGTTATTTATTATCATGTGGTTATGTTTGTATTGCTGTCTTTTTGTGATAATTAATTGAAAATTAAAAATGACAAATATGACAGAATATAAAATAATTTAATTAATTATGTATTTATAAAAATTATATATTTAACCAAGTTACATTTTCTTTCAAATGGGAGAATAGGCTGAATAGGGTAGAGAAGATTATTGAATGGGTAAAAATACTTACATTAATCGTAAAAAGGTAGCCTGATAGGCTACCTTGAGTTTTGCCATTATAGTTTTGTTAGTTTGAAGCACAGTTATTTTCTAATCCAATATAACGGTCAAAAGCAATAATAAACTGCTTATGCTCTTTCTTTAACCAAGGGTGTTGGTAACTTTCGCCGGGTAATAGCTGTAATATCTTGGCATTTTCTTCATCAGAATCGCACTTATCATTTAACAGTAAGCGAAAATAAGTATTGCCTGTGTTTTTGATAGTGCCAGCAACATTATTATGATCATAAGTGAATTTCATTTCACGAGGACGAATAACCATCACGGTATTTAACCCAACAGTAGGAACGACTAAAGGCTGCTTACTGTTTTCCTGATAAGGTACTAAGTTAACCGGTGTTTCTTCAATAATAATACGGTAATAACGCTCTTTATCATCTTTAGCACCTTTATAAAATAATTTAAAAAACTCATGTTCATTAGGTAATAATACTTTTTGCAGAGGAGTGTAAAGTATTTCACCATCTTCTATAGGAAGTTGTTTTTCATCTTTTTCTTTACCTCCCGGCTTTTCTATTTTATAGACATGAATTTTATAAAGGTTTGTTCTATCAGTATTATTAAGATAAGTACGAGAGAAAAAAGATTTATCAGATTCAAGAGTAAAAACTTCAGAGCCAACATAAAGCGCATGGGCTGAAAATACCAGTGTTGAGAGTGTTAATGTGCTAATAAATGTTAATATTTTTTTCATTCTATCTCTTTAATTCGTTGTTTTTAATAATCAGTAATAAACAACACTATAATACCGTTAATCTCGATTACATAATGTAGGATTAAATGCAAAACGGGTATAAACACTCAATTTATCTCCGCGAGTAGTACGGTATTTATTGTACTTCCCCGGCACTGGGTAAGGAAACAGTGATCGGCATTAACGAAAGCTGTGTATTACTGACTTTGGATGAGGAATTATTATCATAGGGGATCCCGTAAACTTTACTGCTATTGAGTGCAGACATGGTTGCCCATACGCCGTTGCACTCAGGTTTAAGTGGTTTTCTGCAAAACTCCAAATGCTATCAACAGAAAAATAACTGTTAGTGTTATCTTTTTGCTGTTTCATCTTATTGTTATAGCCCCCTAAATTATAGGTTGTGACAGAGGAAATATTATTGACCGTTGATTTTCCTAATATCTATGAGCGTGCTTTAATTTGTGTGGCCAGACCCGCTTCATTGACATTTAACGACATAATAAAAGTACTTAAATCAAAATTAATCTTGGCATCAGGAGAGAGAATGATGGTGTTTTTTATCTACAGCAGAGGCGTATTTTTTATTAAATAAAGTTAATTACAATCTAATTATGGCTTGTATTGTATGAAGCATGGAAAGTCATTATTTAACATTGTTTTTTGATTATCAAAAATACACATTCTTTTAAGGATGAGTCTTTTTTGAGTATGAAAATAATTTAATTATATATTTTATAAATGGATTTTTATGGCTCTTTTAATAAATTAATCAAGTGTTATTATTTTATTAAATATTAAAATTCATTTTCTTTTAAATATTTAATCAATATATTTTCTTTATTTTATTAATAGTCATCGTGTATTTTGTTGACTTGCCCGCACATGATTGTGCGGGTTTTTGTATGCGGTTAATTTAAAAAGAGATTTATAACGACGTTATAGGTTCAATAACTAATTCACCCTTATTGATATCGAATTTTAACTTTTGTGATTCAGTGATTTTTAATAGAGAAGGCCCTAAATTGACTAACATTGGTAAGTGCATTTCAGCTGCAATAATAGCACTGTGAGAGAGAGCATCACCTTTCGCTAAAGCAATACCGACTAATTGACTATCAATTAATTGAATTAAAGTAGAAGGAAAAAGCTCTTTTGCTACTAAAATAGCGGGTTGTGAAGGGGTAAAGCTTGGGCGAGTTTTATCCTGTAACTGATAAAGTACTTGATTACGTAGATCACGAAGATCGAGTTCACGTGCTCGTAAATAAGGATCTGTGAGTGCGCAATACAACTGTATCCTTTCTTGTATTTCATCAGACCAACTTTGCTGAGCGCTGATCTTCTCTTCTCTAATGCGATCAATCACACTCGCGATTAACTCATCATCATCTAGCATCATGATATGGCCATTAAAAATAGCCCCTATATGCTCACCTAAAATTTGGTTCGCTTTATTAGCATGTTGCTTTAGATCGTTTAACGTGTTTTTAATGGCATGATTAAATTTTATGATTTGATCGTCAATATCAATTGGTTCAGATAGATTTTCTACGGGTGACAATTCAGTTTCATGCCAAATAAAAGCAGGGGCTTTAATTTGGGCGATAGGGGCTAAAATACCTTTTAGTGTCGTGGTATCAGGATCAGAAGAAAACGCTTCACCGAAGCCATTTTGAGCGAGTTCAAGAAAGGCGGTGATTGCTTCATCTTCTTGCTCACCCGAGGCAATTAAAGTGATTTCATCGCCTTGGCGAATTTGTATTAATGAAAGCTGATTTAAACTGAGAGGATTAATACGTCTATTCCCTTTAACTAATTGATAATCAGCTTGAAAGGTAGAAAGGATTTCCACTAAGGTGGCCGCTGGTCTTACATGTAAACCATGAGGATTACGTACTACCCAACTTGCCTCTTTACCCTGAAGTTTGACAGGCGCATTAATGTCATTTTTAGGCTGAACAAAGTTTTCACCAAGCTGAATTTTTTTGGGGTATAACGAGTTTGTGGCCTCTTCAATGACTTTTTCTAAAGATGCGCCAGAAGAGGCGGCAACGACGGCAGCAAGAGTGCCTTCAACTAATGGTGCAGAGCAGAGCGTGACTTTTTCAGCGAGTTCTGGTTCAAGTAGTTCAATTGCGGTTTCTGCACTCAATATGGCACTGCCTAAATCCATCATCACAACAATAGACTGTGCCTGCGAAAGAGATTCAATCGCCGTCATAATTTTAACGGCATCCGTACCAATCGCATGTTCTTCATCATTAATACCGGCGGCAACAGCAAGTTGACAGTGAGTAGGATTAATCATCTGACTGGCAAGTTCTGCCACACCATCAGCGAGATGTTTACTATGAGAAACAATAACAATATTTATCATGGTAGACCTTTTATTTATTTGTCAGCTATGCATTAATGCTATTAGCAAGCGCTTTTATCATTAGTACCACTGAAGCACTGCCAGGATCTTTATGTCCGATGCTACGTTCGCCTAAGTAGCTTGCTCGTCCTTTTCTGGCTTGCATAGGAATGGTATTGTCAGCGGCTTTTTCGGCCACAATTTGTGCTTGGGCGAGGGCTTCTTCGATAGAAAGATTTTGTGTATTAGATTGTTTTAATGACTCAACCACAGGCCACCAAACATCACACATGGTTTTGTCATTGGGCTCTGCTTTTCCTCGACTCACAATACCTTCTACACCTTCAGTTACCATTTCAACAAGTTGATTGAGTTCTAAGTTTTGTAATGAAGCCGTCGGTTTTGCTGCGCGAATAAAGAAAGTGCCAAATAGAGGACCACTTGCGCCACCAATGTTAGAAAGCAATATCATGCCTGTGGTTTTAAGAATAGAGCTAATATCTTGGCTTTCAAATTCAGGTAGTTTTTCCAGCACTTTTCTAAAGCCACGGTTCATATTTAAACCGTGGTCGGCATCACCTATTTCGCGATCTAAGTCTGTCAGATAATCACTATTTTGTTCAAAAAGTGATGCACATTGTTCTAGCCAAAGAATAATTTGAGCATGAGTTAAAGCCATTTCGAGTTCCTTTTTCTTAAAATTAAAAACTTATTTCACCATCGCCGGTGTGTTAACAGGCGCATCCCATAAGGTAAGTAATTCGTTATCGGCTTTTAATAACGTAATTGAGACGCCTGACATATCGAGTGAAGTGCAATAAGAACCAATTAAAGAACGCTCGATGGTTAAGCCAAAATTTTCACAGCATTGGGTCAAATGGTGATAAACACCATACAATTCAGATAGTGGTGTTGCACCAAGGTTATTAACTAAAGCAATAACGTGATCACCGGATTTTAACGGCTGCTTTTCTTGATTTTCATCTAACCAAGTGCCATTTTCACGATCCCAATTGCGGATCACGCGTTGATAGTGACCATTTTCAATTAAGGTGTTAAACATGGCATCAACGGTATCATTGAGGGAAGTAAATTTACGGCGATCAATACCCGGTTCACCGTGAATACCGACACCAAACTCCATTTCATTTTCAGGCAAAGTAAAAGACGGTTTTCCTGCGGCTGGCACAGTACAGGCGCCTAAGGCAATACCAATAGAAAAACCATTGTTGTTAATGTGGTGACCTAATTTAACCAGTTCATCAAGAGAGTCACCTCTTTCAGCAGCTGCACCCAACAATTTTTCCATTAAAACAGTATTGGCAACACCACGGCGTCCTGCGGTATATAAACTGTCTTTAACTGCTACATCATCATCCACTAATACGGTTGCGATTTTTACACCATCGTCATGAAGTAATTCTGTTGCTGTTTCAAAGTTCAGCACATCACCCGTGTAGTTTTTTACGATCATTAAAACACCTTCACCGCTATCAATGGCTTTGGCGCAGTCATACATTTTATCAGGTGTGGGTGATGTAAATATTTCACCGGGGCATGCACCATCAAGCATCCCTTTACCTACAAAACCTGCATGCATGGGTTCATGCCCGCTTCCACCGCCAGATAACAGAGCAACTTTACCTTTTATTGGAGCATCTTTTCTTGTGACATAAAAAGAAGAGGGATGAAGTTTGATTTCAGGATGGGCTTTTGCGAAACCTTGTAATTGTTCAGATAACACATCATCAACTCGATTAATCAGCTTTTTCATCTAAAATGCTCCATTTTGAAATTTGTGTTTAGTCTTCAAATCAGAAATGAGGTTTCTGTTTTTGGGGCTGACAAATTATTTATTAAAGGATTGGCAAACACAGTATAAATAGGCGGTGTTTGTTTTATTTAAACATAAGAATTATTTTTATTTAGCTCAAAAATGAATCTACATCATTTATCTTTCTATAAAAATAGGTGCGTCAAATAACCTGTCAGAATGGGAGCAAGATCATAAAAATAGATGAAAAAGAAAGTATCTGATCGTGATGGCTACATGCCTTGCAAAAGAGTGAGTGCTTTCTCTCTCTGTTCTGGAGAGAGGTTTTTGATAACATCGAATAACAACGTATCTTTGTTTTTTGCACTTGGCATCAATGTATGACTAAAGGTTAAGTTTAAAACAAAGGTATGCCCACACTCAGGATCACGGCAGGCACAATAGAGATCGGATAACTCTTTGTGTTTGCGATTACTTTTCTTTATAAGCGCTTTTTCACCACATTCAGGACAAAAAATAGTTAAGACACGCATATCATTTTCTCTTTGCTATAGACTATCTGATGCCTTCTATATTAGCTGAAATTTGTATTATAACCAGCCTATTTATTGTTTTTTATATAAATCTTTGTTTAAACGTGATTAAAAGAGCTGTTAAACAACTTTTCTTGTTTTTCTGGGTGTGTAAAGTTCGGTTATCATCGGTTATTAAGGTTTAACCGATGATAACCGAACAAACTTACTAGCCTAAAATACAAACTTTATAGATAATAGCTTCACATTAAATCATATGGAGATAATCAACTTATTGAATTTATTTTTTATTGTTTGTTGATTTTAATGTAAGTAGAAAACAATAGACAAGGATGTCTATTACAAATTAACAAGGAAGTTAGCAGTAATATAACCGAATCGCTTATTGTTTATCGCAAATGGGTATTGCATATATACCAAATAAAAGAAATTCAGGTTATCTCAATTTTGTCTCGAATGACGAAGGAGTTAAGTTATGTCCAACACTCTAGCGGTATATGCATGGATTGCACTAATGGCGTTTAGTTTGGGTTGGATTGCTCAAGGATGGCATCGAGATAATATAACGTTAGAACAACGGATGTTAATAACGGAAATCGAAGATCAAGCAAGCATGGATGCTTGTCTTGATCTTCAACTTTTTTCTTATGTATTAGAGGAAACATCTTTCTAATATAAAAGAGGAAATTTTTATTTCATTTAGTGAATATCCGTTCCTGACCATTCGGCAAAGACATTAACATAACCACGGGCTTCTACTACTCCAAGCCAGTCTTCACCTTCCATTGAAAAAAGAGAGGTACTTTCATTCATTGGGAAGGTAAGTTGTAAATCAGTACGATAGAAATTACCTTCTAACTGATAAGGGTAAGGCCATGTCGTCTCTGTCCATAAGGCTTCTTTAATGGAGATAGGCACATTATCACAAGCCGCTCGATTTTTGACCTTTTTGCCACTGGCATCAGTATAAGTTAAGTAAGCTGAAAAGGGCACATTCATTTTTTTATCTTTAGAGCTAAATAAACAATAAGATTGGCCTCGGATTGTGGTTCTAGGTCCTTCAACCGCTGCGGTAATTCTATCAGCTTGGCGAAATGCACTGGTGGTAACGATATAGTCAAAAGTTAATGGTGGCTCTTTATCACCGACTTTTCCCTCTCTATGGGGATTATTGACTAATTCTTTAGAAATAATACTAATTCCATAATCACGAGGCTTGATAATTATTGTGTTAGAAGGGGTAAATTCATAAAACCCCGATTGAGGCACTGCCGTATTGGTAAAACTAAAGGTAAATAAATCTTGGCTCTTAGAAAGATCTACGTTGTTTTTAATTAATTTTTTGAAAAAACTTTTTGTGAAATGGACATAAACGCCCCCATTACCAGGGGTGATTAAATAAGAGGCAATTGTTGGTGAAGAGTAATAAAAGGTTCTTGATGTCGGTGTGGCTGAAAGAAGAATATCACTCGCTGTTGGTGTAAATGATAATGTCGCTGTATCTACTTTCATCGCTAGTCTCATGACATTTAAGCTTTCGCCATTTAGCTCATAATCAACCATCTTACAGACAACATTATTGCCTACAATTTCACAAAATTTAGAGCCTAAGCCTAATACGGCATTACCTTCACTATCGACAAAAATCTCTTGTAACGCATTGGTTGATTTCAGTTTTACATGTCCATTTTTGGTGATCGCAAAACTTTGTTCAGTCACTCTGCCGTTTACAGAGCGACATGTTTGGCCTAATGCAGGGTTGTAATCATTCTTGGTATAGCAGAAAAAATAACTAAAATTTTCTGTACTGCCAATAGGTAAGTGTTGCATATATTGATAAAAAGAATCAGAAAATATAGCTCTAGGAATACCTGCTTCACCACCATGCGTGTTCATATATGCACGATACATCCCATCGCTTAAGACTTGTTCAGGTCTTTGTATTCCATCGGATGGGCAATCTCTATATGTTCGCCAGCAACGGTTACCAATAAATGGCATTTTTATAGGTGAGTTTTCTAGCCAAATATCAAAATAATTGTAGAGAGGAACAGCACCTGTATACCCCATGTAGCCTAAGCTAAGTTGATTATTACTGTATTTAGTAAAAACGTTAGCACCACTAAAGCGAGGATCGGTTTTTTGTGGTGTAATAAAATATTCGTTATCAATATTATTTTCAATAAAAACAATATTATTGGTATAGGTTGCTGCATTACAAATGAATGTAGCAAAAAGGGTGAGTATTAATAATAGATAATGTTTAAACATTATATGCTTTCCTTTAATTCCGATTTACCAACGTCGTTTGCGGATCACAAATCACATCACCCACCCATAACACACCTCGTGCAGATGAAAGATCTAATTCAGCCTCACAAATCTGTTTATCATCTTGTTGTAACGAAATGACGGGATAGCGTTTATCAACATCCATTGCAAATTGGCCTTGGTGATCGGTTTGCGTGCGACCGATATGGTTACGTACTTGCGCACTGGCTAACAGTGTGCCATCAGGCGATTTCATTCGACCAAATACAGTGACCATCTGTTTTAACTCAGGTTGATGTACGGCAACGTTACCTGGATAAAGCACCACATTTTTCACACGACCCGAGGCGATATCAAAGCTATCTTCACTGTTTTTATCGTTCAGTAATTCGACTTTATATTCCGCATAAGGTGAAAGTGGAATAAAGTTATTGCTACCCGATAAGACAAAACGTTGACCATTGACGTTAGCCGCTATTTGACCTTCACCATCGATTCCAGTTTTGACAATCACCCCCGAGGTTTCTTGTTTACCACTGGCAGAGAAGTTCATATCACTATAAGCAAAGGAGCCTCGAGCGGTTAACGTAGTATTTAATCGGTCATCGTTAGGACGATTCATGGTTAATGTCCCCGTACTGTATTTCGTGTCGAACATACTGTAACCACTCACAGAGAAATCACTGTCAGTTCCGTCTTTATCATGAAGAAGGGTCGAAACGGATAACCCAGCACTGGTAATTGGGGCATTTTCAAAGTTTTTCGAGGCTGACAGCTCACCACGTAAGTTCCCGTTACTGGAAGACATCCCAGCACTGAGCCAGGTTGCCAGTGGTAATGAGAAGTCTAAGGTAATGTATTTTTCATTTGTGCTGTCTTGATTGTCGTAATGATAACGTTGAATACCCGTACGTAAACTCATACTGCCATAGCGACCCGTGTAGAGAGTTGTCGCGTATTCAAAGTTATTGGCGTTATTTTTATCGCGTAAATCTTTGGTGTAGGAATAGGTAAATGATCCCGCATATTCCCAAAATTGGGTAAAATTGAGTGTGGTGCCAAACGAGTAGTTATCAGAGTCATACATCGGGAAATCGTCTTTGATGTTGCCTTTTTCACGATTGACCCATAGTGATCCAAGGCCTTTAGGCAACGCGTAATTAGCGGTGAAAATATTACGGTTGCTACCCTCTTTAGCAATTAATGCTTGCCAACTGGTGGAGAGTGTGTCGGTTAATTGCAAATGGCTGTTGGTTTCTAAGACGGCAACGTTATCAAAAATATACGCAGAGCCTTGTAGGTTAAGACCTGAAAAAACACCTAAGGTAATGGCGCCCGCGCCTCCGACTAAGACCGTATTATCTCCGCGAGTAGTGCGGTATTCATTGTTGTTGTTTTTAATGCGTTTTTTGTAATCCACATAACCCGAATACAATTCCCAGCGCAGTTGGTTTAAGGTTGCCCCTTTCATATTGAAAGATTTATTGACGGTTTGACGTTGTTTAGAGCGAACTTTACCATCAATGACCACTTCGACATCCACTTCATAAATACCAAAAGGAAGTGGTGCCGTATCAACTTCAAAACTTCCCATTGGGAAATTTTGAATACTTAATAATTTACCGTCACGATACAGACGGACTTCCCCTGCACTGGGTAAGAAAACAGTGATTGGTGTTAATGAAAGCTGTGTATTACTGACTTTGGATGAGGAGTTATTGCCATAGGTGATACCGTAAACTTTACTGCTATTGAGTGCCGACATGGTTGCAATAGATTGTAAATTCCAGGTATTTAATAGACCAAAAGCAAACCGGCGCCCATTAAAATCCCGTTCAAACATGGCGCGATAGAAATCAAACGATTGCTCGGCGGTACCTAATCCATACGCCGTTGCACTCAGGTTTAAGTGGTTTTCTGCAAAACTCCAAATGCTATCAACAGAAAAATAACTGTTAGTGTTATCTTTCTGCTGTTTCACCTTATTGTTATAGACCCCTAAATTATAGGTTGTGACAGAGGAAATATTATTGACCGTTGATTTACCTAACATCTCTGAGCGTGCTTTGATTTGTGTGGCCAGACCCGCTTCATTGACATCTAACGACATAATAAAAGTGCTTAAATCAAAATTAAGCTTGGCATCAGGAGAGAGAATGATGGTGTTATTTTGATCAAAAGGTCTATCTTTCAGATCATTTAATGACTGAACAAGCTGTTCATTGATGGATGCTGTTTGTGTTTCACTTTCATCCAATGTAGGCGTAACGGAGTTAATGGTAATTTTATTGTCTTTTAACACCACCAGCGCATCCGCAATTTTATTACGACTTTGCTCTTCTAAAACCGATTGTTCAGATAGATCGTAACGTAAATAGACAGGGATCGTCATGCCTTCTTCTAATGCGGTAGCGAAGACACTAGGAATAATATAGTTACCTATCTTTAAATTGGCGGGTTGACTAAATGCACTTTCAGATAAAAGGCATAAGGCAATACCCAGAGCGACCCCTGATTTACGCACAATAGATCCTTATGAAATTAAAAATTAATTTACAATAATAAAATCATCGTTATGCCAAATGCCGACGGTAGCTTTTTTACTTTGAACATCGACTTGTTTTAGCTTGACACCAAGACCTGGCATAACGTAGTAGCGTTCACTACAGCGGTTATTTTCGTTTTTTGTGACGGCATCAGGCATACAATCGCCAGTGGCGACAGTGCGAAAGGATGTATTTCCCGTGTTAAACACCACACGCGCTTCTTTATCAAATTGGTAATCGAATCTTTCTTGACGAGGTGCAACTACTAAAATAGTGCTTATCATGGCAGAAGTGGTTGCCGTGGCGGCTTTTGCACTCTGGGTTGATCCTGTTTCTGTCACAGGATCGTCACGCCAGACTAAGCGGTAGTAACGTTCTTGATTATCACTAGGGCCTTTATAGAAAATTTTGAAACTTTCTTTGGTTTTGCCGGGTAAAATTAAGTTTGCAGGTGAAATCAAAATCTCGTTATTGACTAAAGGGAGCACTTTTCCATCATCCAATGGGGATGAAATGCGCTCAATAGATAATCCGACTAAACGAGCCTGATCGACATTATTTTCAATTTCTTTGGCAAGAATAGTTTGGTCGGATAGCAGGGTTTCGGTAATGGCACCGACATGAATGGCTGCTGCGAATTGGCTATAAAAAATCAAAGGACTCAAACAGGCTAATATTATTTTTTTCATCATGGATCCTTGAGGGATGAGCGAGAATTCGCTCGTCCCTTATTATTAAAAGACTATTTTATGGATCACAGCTTATGGTGTTGCAGTGAAGTCGCCTTCCCAAGTTGCAGTGAACTGGACTTTAACGTCGCCATCCCAGTAACCATCTGCTAAATCAGAGAATTTAGCATCAGCACCCGCAAGTTTTCCAGAAGCGATATTGAATGCGAATTGACCTTGACCGCTGACACGATCTTTACCGTTGAAAGCACCCTCTTGAGCTAAGAAATCAAGACCTGCTGTTGTGCCTGTAGCAACGTCAACCATAGGGGTTTCAGTAGTATCAGTTAATGCAGTACCATTCCATTTAACACCTACAGTCAATTCACTATCGTCAGCTGCACGAGTTAATTTGTCAGAGATGATTTTAGACGTCAGTTTAAAGTCAGTTGCCCCTTGTTGACCTTGGATAGTGATATCGAAAGCGCCATCTTGAGTATTAAAGGCTTTAACACCTTCAGCGTAGTTGAAGGTTAATGATTTTAATGGTGTAACTACTAACATACTTTTAGTGTCTTTGTATGCTTTAGCATCCCATGAAGCAACAGCTTGTGCTTTACGAGTATCAGCTTGAGCAAGAGTAGTTGCACCCATAATAGCTACAGCAAGAACTGCCAATGTCAGTTTTTTCATATTGAAATATCCTTTGTTGATTATTTTTCACAGCATAGTGTTTTTAAATAACAGTGCGTTTTTCAACTATATTCAGTTATTTATTTGTTAGTAAAATATTTATTTAAAATAAATTTTAAATATACTCATTTTAAATTAAATATATTTTCCTAATGGGAGGTGTTATTTAATTTTTTAAATTTCTATTTTCTTTGCGTCTTTTAATTAATATGCAAAAAAAACTATAAATCTAAAATCAGAATATTTATTCCTTTTTTGATTAATTGTTTTATTTGCAAAATTGATTTGAGGTCAATTTTACTAATAAAAATATTAATGAGGATAGGATTAATCTCATAGGGTTTTATGCTTAAAAAACAACTCATAAGAGTTTTTTAACTAAATCTGTGTATTTTTACTCTGAATGCGAGTTATTATTGAGTTATTAAATAAAAAGCTTTATGTGTTGATAACTAATTAACATTATAAGAAAAAATGTTTTTATCTTTTTTTTATTTTTTTATTCCGAGAAATTTCAATTTAAAAATATAATTCAATAAAATGGGTCTTTTTGTGATTTGTTTTGGTAGTTTGTATGAGGTATTGCATGATGGAAATAGAAAAATTAAATTTATTCCTGTTAAGTATCTAAAAAAGACTAGCCAATATTGATCTAGAATAATATATATAATAACGCCTATGAATAATTCCTATTTTAATAAAACTAGATTTAATGAAAATACTATTTTTTATCAAATGTCACAATCAAATAATGTAAAATAAAAGTTAAATAATGATTAATAATTTGTGTTTTTATTTAAGTGAGTATGAGTGTAAAGAAGGATTATAAAATAACTATCTAATCAAAGTGACCTATTATAAACGCTCTACACATGAGAGTGTTTATAATTAAGATAGAGCTCTTACTAAGAAAAGCGCGTATTTTTAGAATACAACTTTTTTAGTTATTTCTGATTTTTGGTGAAAATAAGCAGTAATAAGCAGGATGGCATAAAATGTTGCGCCTATCATCCATAGCAAGCCATCCCAATAAACGATGCTGTAATGATAAATAAAGGCAAAGCAGAGTGGGCCAATAATTCCGGAGATGTTGGTTAAGCTTACCAATGTACCTTGTAATTTCCCTTGCGCATTGCCATCAATAGATTTTGATAAATAACCTTGTAAAGCAGGTTGTCCCATACCGCCAGCTGCCAAGCAGATTAATGCAGGTAATATCACCCAAACTTGACTTACCCACGCTAATAATAAACAGCCCATCATATCAATAGATATGCTGAGTATAATGGTGGTTTTTTCGCCCCATTTTTGGGCTAATGTTCCAGCAACAACCGCTTGAAAGAAAATATGTAATACACCCAGGGCTGCCAAAGACATACCGACCGATGTCGTATTCCAATCAAAACGGTATTGTGTAAATAACACCCAAATTGTGGCAGGAATTTGACCGATTAATTGAATGATAAAATAGGCTATCAGCCAAAAATAGAGGCTTTTCTTAATACAGCCTGCGGTTGAATTTGATGCTATTTGAGTGCATGTATTTGTAACGCGTGTTTCTCTTTTTTGTGTTTCATAAAAAAATAGCAATGAGAGGAGCAATAATACCGAGTGTAAAATGGCGACGCATATAAATGGAGTGTGGGCACTTATTTCACCTAATAACCCTCCGAGTATTGGACCAATAATAAGACCAACACCAAAAGCACCACCTAAAAAGCCAAAATAGCGAGTTCGATTTTTAGCAGGAGTAATATCACTCATGGCTGATGCACATACAGCACCTGTTGCACCTGTGATGCCTGCAATAATACGCCCAATGTAGAGCATCCAAAGAGTGGTTGAGAATGCCATTAAAAGGTAATCGAGGGCTGCACCTAAAAGAGAAAACAGCAAAATAGGTTTTCTGCCATATTTGTCAGACAGTCTGCCTAAAATAGGTGCAAAAATAACCTGCATAGTAGCATAGAGCGCTAATAGCACACCGTAATGAGTTGCAAGTGAATTCTCACTGATAAATTCATTTAATAGCGTAGGGAGTACTGGCATGATAAGCCCAATGCCAATGGCATCTAATACGGTGATCAGCAGTATAATAATAATTGATTTATTCATCTAGATCCTAAAAATCTATCGGTGATAGAGTGGGCGTAAAATATCTCTATCAGTGATAGATTGTCAAGGATGTTTTATTTTGAGGTAGATAATGGCAAAGTTAGATAAAGAACAAGTGATTGATAATGCGTTAGTTTTACTTCATGAAGTGGGGATTGAAGGCCTAACGACGCGCAAATTAGCGCAAAAAATAGGGGTAGAGCAACCCACCTTGTATTGGCATGTGAAGAATAAACGTGCGTTGTTAGATGCATTAGCAGAAACGATTTTGCAAAAACATCATCATCATGTTTTGCCATTGCCTAATGAAACATGGCAGGATTTTTTGAGAAATAACGCGAAAAGCTTTCGCCAAGCATTATTAATGTATCGTGATGGTGGCAAAATTCATGCAGGAACTCGCCCGTCTGAAAGCCAATTTGAGACATCAGAACAGCAACTACAATTTTTATGTGATGCCGGATTTAGTTTGTCTCAAGCCGTATATGCGTTGAGTGCTATTGCGCATTTTACATTAGGATCAGTTCTTGAAACTCAAGAGCATCAAGAAAGCCAAAAAGAGCGTGAGAAAACAGAGCCCAATATTGTTCACTATCCGCCATTATTAACTCAAGCCGTTGCCATTATGGATAGTGATAATGGTGATGCTGCATTTTTGTTTGTCCTTGATGTAATGATTTCAGGACTTGAAACGGTGTTACGTAACACTCAATAAATCTAAATCCGCTGACGTCCTTTTTGGCTAATTAATTGCCCTTGTATATCAGCGATACCAATATGCGCTATACAGCCTGCATTAAACGGTAAATAGTCATCTTCGATGCCATCCGAAAAAATAACTCCATTTTCTGGCATCAAAGACTCTAATTGTAACGGTGAGTCAGGCTCAATAGTGCCAAAAGTCAGTGTGACACCTGTTGTTCTGCTAGGAAATGGCTCTCTGACACTAAATTGTAGCTTTCGATCACCCCAGTTAAACCCTTGTAACAGAGGGTGCGAAGCTTTTCCTGTTATTGCCATTGCGCCCGCAAGAATAGATTGAAACCACCCAGTTGATCCTAATCCCGTTGACACAATGATGCCTGATGAGGATTGTGCTTCTTGAGCACCATCCCATTGTAAAATATACTGCGCGGAAGTGTGACTTTTAGGGCCAATAAATAGGTCATTAACTGCTAATAATGATTGACCATCATTGGTTGTCGCTTGCGCGAAAGTGACCGTTTTAAATGGCATTTTTTGATTAATGGTATTAATCACCGTCTCTTTTAATTGCCCTATTTCAAAGGGTAATAATTTACCATCCCATCTTGATGGATCAGGGTTTATTGCAATGATAGGCTGCCCATTGAGATATTTCAGTGTATTAGCTACAAGCCCATCTTGACCAATCACCACCACAATATCGTGGGGTGAAAATTGATAGCTAGGTAATAAATTTCGTTCTAATAGCTGAAAGCGTCCTAGGGATTTTAAAATCAACTCGGCTTCTGTTAATTGTTTTTGATATAGATTGTGTTCGTTGAGGTAATCCTTTACCTCAACATTGTTGTGTTCTAAATAAAACTTGGCTTGTGACCAGGTATTAAAGCGCTCGATTAATTCTTGTAAACGGCTTTTTCTCATCACTAACACAAAGCGAAAATCGTTGTTACGTTGCATTATTTACCGCCTTTTTTCATAAATTGGCTAAATAAATCAGGGGTAATATTCAGTTCGCCGATTTTCCCTGAATTAAGCGCTAAGGTTTCAAATGCCATTGCCATTAATTGTTGTGAGTCCATTTTTGCTAGCGCCATGGCTTTTAAGTTTTCAACGGGCAATTCACGGTAAGCTCGCATGGTCGCTTCAATGGCGTAGGCATCAGCTTCTGATTGTGTTCGCTGATTTTCGGCACTTAATGCGACAAGTTCTTTGCGTTTTGCTTCAGCATTCACTTTGGCTTCAAGGCGTTCTTTTTCAATTTCTGCTTGTTCTCGTAATAATGTACGTTCATTTTCTAAACGTGCTTCTTCAATTTCTTGTCGTTTGCGTTGAACGGATAAGTCAGTTTCTAATTCTGCTTCTTTAATGGTGCGCTCTTGTTCAACTGAGAATTTACGACGCGCATAAATTGCATCATCGGCTTCTTTCAGTAAGGATTCTCTTGCCTCGGCTTCTAGCGCTTTTAAGGTTTCTGGTGATGGGGTAATTGCTGCAATAGAAACATCTAAAATTGCAATGCCTAATGCTTCTAATGATGAGTGTTCAATTAATTGTTCCATCACCAAAGTCACTAATGATTGGCTGAGTAATAATGCTTCTCTGAGGGGAGTACTTTGGATCTTTGCTTGAATTAAGGTTTGTGCAATACGCACAACACGATCACTGAGTTTGAGTGGATCTTCAGAGGCATATGACTTACCGTTTTTACTTAAGTTAAAGTTGAGCACTTCTGCCGCTTTTTCAGGGGTTTTGACCTGAAATGAAATTTGTCCTTGGATGCGTAAACTCTGAAAGTCTGCGGTTTGGAAGTTAAAAATAAATGGCGCTTCTTGTGCGTTTAAAGGTAATGCCGCAATGGAGGTTGTGGCTGAGTTATACCAAAAACTTAAGCCTTTACCTTGTTGGCGGATTTTACCATTAACGGATTTAATGATGAATGTTGATGAGTCAGCTTTAAAATAATTTAAGTTAAACATAGTATTTCCTTTTTTAAGTGTCCTTATGACAATAAGTGCATTGTGTCTTATAGACACTATTCTTGTCAACTGATTTAGTGTCTTTATGACAAAATTTGATTTTTTGCTGTTTAACCTTAAAATAGCCTTATCGTTTTCTAATTAAGCTTCCGCCATGAATGAACAAGATTTTTTAGCCAGTTATAATCGTCGTGATTTCCTATCCCCACTCATCACCGTTGATGCCGTGCTGTTTACTTATCATGAAGAGCAGTTAAAAGTGTTGTTAGTGAAAAGAGGGGAGCATCCTGAAAAAGGAAAATGGGGTTTACCCGGTGGATTTGTCGATGAAGTGCAAGATAAATGTCTTGAAGATACGGTGCTAAGAAAATTAAAAGAGAAAACGGGGGTCATCCCTCCTTATATTGAGCAACTCTGTTCAGTGGGGAACGATCAGCGTGATGCAAGAGGCTGGTCGGTAACAGTCTGTTATACCGCGTTAATGGCACATCAAGCGTGCGAAGCTCATATTGATACTGTGGATTCGGTAATGTGGTGCCCTATTGATGAGGTTACACAACAAAGCTTAGCGTTTGATCATCGAGAGTTAATTACACAAGCGAGAGAGCGTTTAAAGCAAAAATCACTCTATTCAATTGTTCCCGGATTTGCATTACCCGAAGTGTTTACCTTGCCTGAGTTACAGCATGTTCATGAAATTCTGATTGGGAAAGAAATCCAGAAAAAATCCTTTAGACGACGCATCGAACAAGCAGATTTATTGATTGATACAGGAGAAAAACGGGCAGAAAGAGGACGCCCTGCAAGTCTGTATCGACTTAAAGAGGCGTCCGCGGATTATCGGTTTATTCGAAATCTTGAGTTCTAGAAAAGCCAATTGTTTTACAAAGCCAGTTGTTTTACAAAATAGTGAGCGCCATCTCGAATGGCGTCATCTGCCACTTTCATCATACGTGAATAGTGTAAAAAAGCATGTAATGTGCCGGAATACATTTTATATTCACAAGGTAATTGATGCGCTTCTAAGGTTTTAAATAGCGTCACACTATCATCAATAAGTGGGTCGTATTGTGCGCTAGCGATAAAGCAAGGTGGAATATCTTGCGTTAAATCGTTATTAAATAAGCAATAATAAGGTGCGTCACGACTGCCAAGTGCGGTTAAATACGCATTGTCATACTCTTCTAAATCTTGTTGGCGCAACCCATCCCATTCACCACCATAAAGTCGACGGCTGGTAGAATCGCGTAAGCCATATAATCCATACCAAAGCAAAGTGGCACTCACTTTACCGCAGTTAATGTGTTTGTCACGTAACCATAATACTGTGGCAAGCGATAACATCGCACCTGCGGAGTCACCCGCAAAACCAATCTGTTGTGTATTAATATCGTAGTGTTTTGCATGTTGATGATAATACTGACAAACCTGTGCAGATTCATCAATGGCTTGAGGATAATGCGCTTCTGGTGACAGTGAATAGTCAATACCAATAACAGTACAACCAGTATAACTGGCAAGCAGTCGCATAATGCGATCGTGAGTATCTAAATTCCCTAAAATAAAACCGCCACCATGAAGATAATAAAGTGTTGCAGGTGTTTTTTCTTTGGGTTGATAAAGACGTGTTAATACATTCCCATAAGAAGTACTCACCGAAATATCTTGTATGTTAAACATCTCTGGTGCATCAGCATTCCAATAACGCCTATCTTGATTATAAGCAAGACGCATCGATGGATAGCCATCATTTTCTGGCGCAGGTTGCGGATTATCTGCATAAAATTGCATAACTTGTTTCATCTCTGGCGAAATAAGCTCTAGCACATTGATTTTATTTTTAGTTTTCATTCATGCCTCCAATTATCACTGTGGGGTATTGTAAATAATGAGGCTTAATAAACTGAGATCTTGATATCCAATATTGAATGTTAGCGCTGAATGGAAAGGGTGAGATGTGAAACTGTGATCTGACTTGGATTTAAATAAAATGACTAAAATAGGATTAATTGCACAGTTTTTCTTAACTAAATAACTAAATTGAGAATAAAAATAATTATGAGATGTGTTATTTTATTTTTATATTTAATCTTATTTTAGAAAAGAAAAATGAAAATAAAATTAGCTATTTTAAGTTTACTTTGTAGCACTATTTTACTAAATGGATGTGCGACTCAATCAATACAGCCGGATGCTCAATCTAATTTGTTATTGAAACCAAAATTAGCCGATGAACCAGAGAAAATGACTCAAAGTGAAATAAAAGAGTCAAATCTTACGGTTAAAAATTACCCTAAGAATTTATTACGTCCATTACCTAGTTATCCTGTAAAAGCTTGTTCTCAAGGCATTGAAGGTGAATTAAAGGCGAAATTTGATGTTGATGAAAATGGGCATGTACAAAATATTAGGATTTTAGACTCACCTTTAGTGGATGTTTTTGGTTTGTCACTTATTCACGCAATGGAACAATGGCGCTATGAAACAGGAAAACCAGCAAAAGATTTAAATTTGGTTATGGAATTTAAGCTTTGATCTCAATATTAAATTTAACATAATGAAAAAAGAGAATAACCGCGATAAATTAAACGGATTATTCTCTTACTTTATTAATTAGACACTAATTGCACCACAACAAGTCGCCCACCTTCTTCTGTCGATAACACAAATTGCAATCCATCGGTTAATGCAATTTTATCGCCAATCGCTATTTGCTTTTTCTCTGGCAATACCATTAATCCATCAATACGCTCATTAACAAGCCACCATGTTGAGTTGTGATAAACAAAATAGCCTACGCGCTTTTTCTGTTCATCTGTGGTGCGTTCATTAGGCGCAATAAGGCGATTAACATGCCAAGGAAACAGTGATTGATTACTCCAAACCATTAAGCGGTGATCGTCGGGTCTAAAGCTACCGGCTTTACGGGAAGAGTAGAGATTTAAAATCGGCAATTGCCCTTTATATGGGGTATGACAATAAGGACAAACTGGCTGTGTTTTTCCTGAAAAAACATACCATTGCTGTTCACAGTCTTTATTTTGACAAGGCTGAACTAAATCTACCGTTTTGACTAAAGCGGTTTCCCATTCATCTGCGGTAGGGCGTTGCGAAGGATCGTGTAACCCTGTAATAAAAGCTCTTTCAAAAAGAGGTGTTAGGTAAGGCCCCATAATAGTGTATGGGATTTTTTCAGGATCAGCCCAAGGTAGAGATGACGGTTTTACCTGATTCAATTTTACCGCATTGCTACGATCTGTTGGGTGTTCAATAAACAGCGCTTTTTCACCCATAGAGAGTGTTTCATCACGCATTTCATCGTCAAGATCATGAATTTTACCGCCCCGTAAAGGGTGGCGATAAAACAGATACATATAGATCAATACTGCAAGGGCATGTCTATCAGTGGTGATACTTGGCAAAATTCGGTTAGGATCTTCTTTCGGTAAATGGCTGGTTTTTACCACTTCAGGTGCAATAAAATCAGGTGTTCCAACAACATCAGGTGGGTATTTTCCAGGAACCACTAAACCGTCAATATCAATCACACAAGCATGACCTTGCTCAGGATCGATAAGGACGTTTTTATAGCTTAAATCGCTATGGCATAAGCCCGCGGCATGCATTCGGCGGACTGCACGAGAAAGCAATAAACAAACTTTCAAGTAATTTAATAAATTACCTCTTTCTCTAGGATCGAGAAATTTATTTTGGTTGTTGGCGCTTGCAAACCATTTACCTTCTTTTTCACGACCTTTTATGGCAAGAAAGTCATTGTTTTTAGAGCCATATTTAAAGAAAAAGTGGGGTTGATATGTCGGCACTACAATACCAATTTTGCCTTGATGTTCAACAACATCAGTTGGCCAGCAAAAAAGGTTTTTCCAGTATTCACCGCCACTTTGCTCAAAGATATTATGACGATAAGAGCCTGTTATCATATCGATTCTATCTTTGGCTTGTGCGTTTTGTTTTGTCTTATAAAAGGCAACAACATAGGTTCTGTCAGGGGAAAAATAGACATCTTTCATTGAGCCAGAGCCAATAATTTCATTGACGTACTGGACGGTTTTCCCACTTTGTGTTGTACAGGTAATGATATCTGCCATGAAACTCACCTATTTTCTCTTTGATGATCACCAAGCCACAACCAGCGTGCGGTCATCGTGATTGCCTGCTGAAAAGAAATTTAGCCATTCGGCCAGTGTTTTATCAGCGGTTTCCGGTGAAGCTAAACAAGGCGATATTTCATCAATAAGCGTTGCCCATTTATTGGGATCTTGTAAGCCGTTATCTGTTTCAAACTTCGGATCAGACACACCATCTGTCATTAATATCAGATGTGAAATTTCGCTCCATTTACCAATAATAATGCGTCGATTAAATTCAATATCATTCACCGCACTTTCATCAAGAAAACGGGTTTGTCCTGCATATTCACCGCTATCAGGAATACCTAAAACACGGACCTTTCCGGCGGGTCCATAAGCTGCAATTGCACCATCACCCATCCAAAATGCCGCTGCAAATAGCTCATCATCGATACGTAAAGCCACCGTTGCCAACAGTGTAGTGGAAAACGATTTTATGGGCTCATTAATGCGAATGGCTTCATTCTTTAGGTGATTAATCGCAAGCTGTGACGCATTATGAAATAGCTTAGAAAAAAAGTTGCCTACTTGCCTTTTCTCACTCTCATCATCCCATTGGTGAATGGTGTTGAGATAAGGTGCTAATATGGGATTTTTCTCAATGTTCAATTGTTCTTCAAGGTATTCACTGACAACTTTTGTGACAATGCGTGAACCTTCACGAGAGTAGCGAGCACTGCCGGCACCGTCAGCAACAATTAAAATATTCCATTGGCTTTGGTTATCGTGGTGAATGTAAAAATCGTCATCACGGAATGTACCTGCATGTTCATGAGAGCGACCGCGACGGCTGGCACCTGCAATACGAATATCTTCTTCAAGAATAAGTTTGCTATCAATATGTGCTTTAGGATAAGGGCTATCTGCGGGAGGTTCGTTAATTTGCCATAAGCTACGAGGATCTGGATTAATGATTAATAATACATCATTGTGGTAATGCGCTGAATTTACAGACCAGTTTATTGTTAGCGTGAAATTACCACTTTTTATTGGTGTGCCAACTAAGCAACAACTTTTGGCATCAAAGGTTATGCCGAGATCTTCAGGAAAATTCACTGACTTAATTTGTGCAGTATCAAGCGTATCTAATTCAATATTAATCGAAGAATTAAATTCGCTACCTACTTTAGCATTAGAAAGAGTAATTTTGGCCGTAGGGCGGTGAATAATCGGTTTTTCTATTGGCATTGGCGATGAGTGTGTTGGAATTTGCCCTGGTTTTAATGAGCTTTCTTTTGGTAATGATGCTTCGTCAGAGGCTAAATTGTGGGCTGGTGGCAATAACAGAAGAATAGGTTGTGCTTTGTCTTGCGTTGTTATTTTTTCTGCTGTTTTTGCTTTGATTCTATCAATAATAAAATCAATATGTTGAGCGATTTCCGCATCTTCATACAGCGCAATAACCAACTCTTCATGTACCGGAATACGCTGTTGTGTCAGTGTGTCATCAATAATCAGTTTTGTGAGTAGGGCTTTTTTATCCATTAGCCTTTACCTCGTGTGACATCAAAGTCAGATTGATTGCTGTTATCTCCAAAGGTGATGTTGTTATCACACCAAGGGCAAATAACGGTTTCAGGGCCATTTACACAGAGCAATTTGCCACATTGGCAAACGGCAAAAGCAGTCGCATTGCCACAATAAGGGCAACCTGGAGTGCCATGAAGTTCACTGGTATTAACTTGATATGCGGTGGCGCTGAGATCACTCCATGCAAAGTAATCTTCATTTAAGGTGTAGCAACCCGTTAAGTTAAAGCCATTAAGGTTAAGATTAAAATCCAACCCTGAAGCTTTCATGGGAGGACGTTCATATTTCATTAAATAAGGTGAGCGTGTGTGGCTACAACGGCCGACAAAAGTGACACAAGATTCATCATAGGCACGAGCCACATCGTCTTTGGCAAGACGAACAATATGCTCTGTTTGACTTAAAAGTGGTGGTGGCTCTTCGCCAACACTTCGGCTATGAGAAACCACTGACATCGTTATCCATTTAATAAAACGAGTAAAATCGCCTTCTTGTGTTTCGGTAAATAACAGTACATTTTCAGTTAATTGCGACAGCACATGTAAGTCTGCACTTAAGCCTAATCCAATCGCAATTAAGTTAACTTTGTTGGCGTAGTGATCTTTCCAGCGCTTGATCTCTTGTGCGTAATCATCGGTAGGCCTGCCATCTGTTAAAAGGTAAACGACAGGCTTCCAATCGCCTTTTTGCTCAAGCGTGGTTTTTCTTACTTGAGTGTCGATTTGGTGAGAAAGTTCTCGTAATGCACTGCCTAATGAAGTGCCTCCTCCTAATGGAAGTTGAGGTGGGTAAAAAGAGACGACTTCAGTGAGTGGAACAATCGTTTTTGCAACGCCAGCAAAGGCGATAATAGAAATATAAGCAGTTTCAAGGGCGTGTGGATCACGCCTTAGATCGCTAATAATAGTTGTCAGACCGTCATTCATCTTTTTTAGGTTTTCACCAATCATCGATTCTGAACAATCTAAAACAAAGAAAATGGGTAGCCTTCTCATTGTTGTACCTTATCACTTTATTGTGGCTGTTATGTATTGTGATGAATAAACCAAAGCCTGAATAAAATAAAAGCAAAGCCTTTTGAAGCGCTTTGCTTTTGTGGATCACAGTACCAACTGAATTTCAGGAGGTGGTGGCGGTAATGTGTCTTTATCGGTATTAACCCCAGCGCTTGAACTGCCAGAGGCAACACTGGCAGAGACCCATTTAAAGAAGCCAGAGAAGGCATTGGAATCGAGAGTTTCTAAGGCAACCACTTGCGAGGTGAGTTCTTTAAGGTGATCGTGTTTGGCTTTCGGGCCAACAGCACAAGCGATGATCGAACCAAATGAACGTTTTTTCACTTCTTTAATTGCTTCACCATAGGCGTAAGCATCAGAAGGTGTGCCATCGGTCATTAAAAAAACGAGAGGGCGCCAGTCACCTTTTTGGTCACCATCAGAGCGTTTAATATCACGATCAACGCACTTGATTAAGCATTCGAGAGCCGCACCTGTAAAGGTGCCACCAGAGCTAGGGACAGTGATATCCGTGAGCTGAAAATCTTCTAATGCCGTTAATGGAATAAATTCACGCGCTTCATTATCATAAGTGATAATTGAGATATGTACGCTTTCTAATGCGTAGGGATCTTGTCTCAATGCATTTAGCATTGTTTGTATTCCCACATTAACGGCGTGAATAGATTCACCTCTCATTGATCCTGAAGTATCAATTAGTAGGTAAACAGGAAGTCTTCTCATTAGGTAAAGTCCTTTAAGTAAGAAATAAAGCTATCTGAACTTGAAGGCTCACCAATGGCGTTAAGTTTCCAGCCATTCTCTTCTCTGACTAATTCAGCAAACAGCATTGAACGTTGGTTGTTGAAGGCTTCGCCTCCAGATAAATCAAAACGAGCCATTTCTATATTTTTTGCATCAACAGCGCGAATAAAGGCGTTTTGTACTTTACCGAAGTGTTGTTGTAGCTCTCGACCATTGTAAATCTGAACAATAAAGACAATTTTGGTAAATTTAGGGTCGAGGGTATTTAATTTTACGATGATCTGCTCATCATCTCCATCTCCTGCACCTGTACGATTATCTCCTGTTAACCAAATTTGCCCAGATTTATGTTTTAGGCTATTAAAGAAAATGATGTCACCATTAACAAGAGAAGGTTGCCCCCCTTCAATGTTACCCAGATCGTTGACTTTACCGTTTTCACCACATAAGAAAGCGATAACGTCTAAATCATATTCTTCACTTTTTTTACCAAAAAGCCCGCCCAAAAAACCTCGTTTCTCTTCGTTGATATCCCAACCTAAACCGATAGTGACAGAGGAAAGATCATATTCATTTTTCTTTAAACTAACACCTTGTCCTTTTTTTAAACTTACTGACATATTCATTCCTTTTTTATTTAAAGTACAACGTTAACCTCAGGAGGTGGTGGAGGTAATTCATCGAGATCACTAATATCTTTCTTGGTTAAATCGACTTTTTGACTACCAACAGAAACACTGGCTGAAACCCATTTAAAAAATGACTTTATCGTATTAGAATCTGTTGTATCCAGTCGTAATACAATTTCAGTGATATTTTTTAGTATATCCGTTTGTGCGGATTGTCCTGCTGCACACGCAATAACAACACCTGTGCGTGCTGCTCTAAATTTCTCAACGCCTTTCTTCCAATCATCAGTTGGTGTGCCATCAGTCATTACAAAAACTAGCGGACGCCAATCACCTTTGGTTTCGGCTGTTGTTTTTCGTACTTCGTTTTCAATACGATCAGAAACTAATGTCAGCGCTTCACCTAATGCAGTTGTTCCACTTGCCACGAAATCGGGTACGCTAAAATTGATTAAATCCGTGAGTGGAACAATTTGTTGTGCTGTTGAGTTAAAGGTAATGATAGAAATATAGGCGGTTTCTAATGCGTAAGGATCTTGACGTAATGTTGATAAGAGCATTTCAACACCATTTTTTACTGCTTCAATAGGTTCTCCATACATAGAACCCGATGTATCAAGTAAAAGGTAAACTGGCAATCTTCTCATGCATTTATCCTGTTAGTGAGATAGGAATAAGCGATTAATATACTAACTGACTGATGAACGTGTTCAATTGAGATTATGCTTAGTTTAATTAAATTAGGAAAAAAACGCAGTGATGATTGTCCGATATTATTAATCTGAACGAAGATCGCATAAAAAGTAAAATAAAAGAGGAATTAAGTCGTAGTTACTCTTATTTTGAGTGATTATCCAACATTTCTTATTAAGCGTGTTTTTTTATCGACTAATTCTGAACGGAATAGTGCAAAAAGAGTGGTAGATAAGGATTAAGTATAAATACTCTATTTTTATAAATCTAAAACCAAATAAAAATATAAATAAATTCAATTAATTACATTTTTAATTAATGGTAGGAGAAATATATGGTCAAATAAGTATTTAATTCAATAAATATATAAATTATATTATGTTGAATGATTTTTATATTTATTTTTCTTTATTATAAAAACAACTTGATACAGTAGTATCAAGTTGTTTTTTATTATATATGATTAACTCTCTTAATCTTGTTTTTTATTTTTTTCTTTCTCAGCTAGTGTTGATTGAATTAAATTTTCGACATAATGATCAACCAATAATTCAACAGCCTCACTGCGTGTAGAATTATTCAGATAAGATAATCTATCAATTTTGCGTAATGCAGACATTTTTAATGAAAGTGAAACCGATTTTTTCTTATCTTTATCGAGGTAAACTCGGCTTGCCATTCCATTATGGCGGAGATCTTCACTGGCTGATAATGCCTCACGCATACGGCGCAATGCTTTATTATCAAGCTGACCACGTTCGGTCATTTGATAAGCACGGGATGCTTTACTGTACTTTATTTCAGCGCCATAAGAATCTCTTATCTCTTTTAAAACGCGAGTTAACGTTGGCTCTGAGCATTCAAGAGCAGAAATAATCTTAATGGTTGGAACCTTTTTTCCCGAGCTTAAAAGGGTTGCCAGTGTAAAGACTCTGACCTGACGAGTGCTTAATTGCATGCTTAGTTACCACTTATTCTGTCATTCGTGTGTTAAAATATTTAGCTTTAACTTTTATTATTCTTGTTCTTACTTTTTATTTACAAGTATCAAAAGTAATACAAGTATAAATAAAATAAGCGTCCTATTAAATGTAGTATCAAATAATAATTGAAATAAAAAAATTACTTTTTTAAATAAAAAATTGGTTTTGTTTTTTATAAGTTCTAGTCAAAGATAACATATTTTAACTAGAAACTTATAAATCAAAATCAAGATAGGGCATTATTTTATCTTATTGAGCTCATCACCTGCTATAGAGTATTTTATGTTGCATTAAAACGTTGAGCATTATTTTGTTGGTTAGGAATAATGCCATAAATTTTAGCTCTCGTTAAAATACTTAATGCCCATCGGCGATGCGTTGCTGGCTCGCACATCGCACCTTGTGATTTAAATACCGCTTGAGTTGAATTTAAAATACGCAGGGCATCTGAGTGATCGGATTGAGATACCATAAGAGCTTGTTCAATCTTGTGAATTTGTTTTGGATGTATTGCTGTTTTACCCACAAGACCATTGGCGATATCAAGTGCAAGCTCTTTATCCATAATATGGTGATCATCGATATGCTCGCAAACAGGGGCAGTGAGTGCAAATTGACGAGCACCAAATACGGCAACCAGCATTTTTATGACGTAACCCATTGGACCATCATAAAGTGTTAACTGGCGATTACGTCTTAGTGAAATCACATTCATTAAGTCATTACCACCAATACGTAACGCGATAATTCTGTTATGGCAAGGGTGAGACAGGAGGTGGTTTGCAAGTGCTGTCATTTGAATAACATCAAACACTTCTTCTGTTTCAAGTGTTGGCATCATACATAAATGTGTATTTTCAATAATATCCCACCAAACAGGCAGAGAAGCTTGTGTAAATTTAGGTAACACAAGACCGTCAATAGCACTGACATCAAGATGTTCGGTGATCCATTGACCCATTTCTGGATGGCGAGGACGAATAAATAGCAGTGGCCAATGGCTACAATCGTGGTTCTTTTTATGCTTTGCTAATGTATTTAATAATGTAGCCAAATTTTCTAATGCGACGGGAATATCAGCATCACTAACCGCATCTTCTAAACAGATAATTAAAGAGCGTAGCCCTTCAATTTTTTGATCGATAATCGTTGTTGCAATATCGGTTCGAGTTGCAGGCATATAAAGTGTTGCACCTAAATTCCACGGAGATAATCGTTCAATCATTATTTCACCTTTTTAATGATAGTCACTGCACGATATTGACCAAGCGCTTGCCCTGCTTCAATAACAGCAATATTTTTTTCTTGTGCAAGATAAACCAGTAACGCCACATCAGGATCGGTTATTTCTCTCACAAGAACATGCTCGGGTACACGGCGTAAAACAGCACGTGTGGCTTCGGCAATACCGGGTTTTATACGATTGATATTTGAAATATCATATTTTTTTGCAAGTGAACTAACGACGTTTTCGCTCAGCTTTTTTAAGTCTGATTGTTGTTCTTTAAATGTGGCATGTGGAATGTCGTTATCAAGCAAGGAGTCAACGACTTTTCCTACTGTATCAACAAGGTAACGACTGCATTCATAGTGCTTTAAATGTTGGCAATCGACAAAACCATGGAAGCCTTTTTCCGTCCAAATTGAACGTGAAATTAACCCTGAAACGGGCGCCCCCATGATCCCAAAAGGGATAAGCCAATCTTCATCACTAGCACTTAGCCATGCACAACCACAAGGATCAGCAAGGACAACAAGACGTGGTTGTGAAGGATAACCTTCGCGTCCTGCTAATGAGCGAATTAACTCCCCTGTAATCGCGCCTTTTCCCGTCCAACCATCAACAAAAACAACACCTTCTGTACCATGATGTTGTTCAATCCATGAAAGTGCTTCGCTATCAATGCCTCTATCTCGAATAATGCTTATTCCATAGTGATAAGAGGTTTTTCCCATTTTACGCAAGGTTTGTTGCAACATTACACCTAAAGGAACACCTGCACGGACAAGGCTTGTCAGAATTATTGGGGTGTCACCAAAGCGTTCAATAAGGGATTTTGCCAACATAATCACTTCAGTTGCTAAGCGTGTCGCACCGGCTTCTAGCGCTTTTTCAAACAGATCTAGATGCCATGTTGTGGGTTCTGGCTCTTGGCTTAGCATGTCAGAATAGTGGCGTTTACCTGACTGTATCAGCTCTTCTTTTAACTCAACGGGTGTCATTTCAATATTGACGGGTTGAAGTAGAAAATCGACATCACCTGATACATAAGATCCTGAAAACGGTTTATGATCCATCATGTTTATTCTCCAAAAATTTTTGTGTTGATCGCATCAGCGAATTGGCTTTGGCGAGGAAGCCCATACCAACTGCATAATTTCATAAAACGATGATCACTCAGGCTATCGCCTAAACCAATGACAGGAAAAACGCCACGTTCTACTTTTAATTTATTAAGCAAATAGGTGACGGCTTTACCTTTTTCAATAGGTTCAGGTAACCAAGCAATATTGTTACTGTTGCGATGAATATAAAAACCTTCGGTTGAGAATGTTTTTTCTATCTCATCACCTATGGCGTATAGCTCTTCTAGTCGGGTGCTATCGTTATGCTTCATCACTAAATAAATAGGCAAATCATCATATTCATAGTTAATTCGCGCCCAACCATCAATATGTCGTTCGGCCATTAATTGCGTAATTGACTGTTGTAGAGTCAACAAACGCTGTGTATATGGCGCTAAGCTTTGAGTAATATAGTTTTGCCATTGTGTATCAGCCGTACCTTCAGGTGTTAATATCACCGCACCATGTGTGGTGATTGCCCATGAATGAAATGGAATAGTGACTCGGCTGATTTCTTCAGTGCCTCGTGCTGTGACGGGAATGACATCGG
The DNA here is from genome assembly GCF_009915965.1 of Proteus sp. G2300. Lineage (NCBI taxonomy): Bacteria > Pseudomonadati > Pseudomonadota > Gammaproteobacteria > Enterobacterales > Morganellaceae > Proteus > Proteus sp. G2300. The sequence goes on along the minus strand of NZ_JAABNK010000003.1, from coordinate 150,173 downwards.
CATGTTCTAACATCCAATCAACAAGCATGGCTTGCTCTTGTGTCATAAAACTACGAGGCTTTAAGCTTCTATCAAGCGCACCCGTTCGATACGGTTCAAGTGCTAACTCATCCACCATTTTTCGACGTGTTTGAAATAAGGTGTCGTCCAGATCGGTTAAAATCACAGGCTTAGTCATAACTAATTACCTCAACAATAGGCGCAACTTTATTGAGAGCTTCAATTAATTGGCTATCAATACTTTCGGTTGGCGTTTCACAACATAGTAAAATACGATCAAATTGTTGATGTGCTACGTTATAGACAAAATTAGGAATACCTAAACCATAATTATCAGTAAAAGTAATGGCTGATTGAATGGCAAAATTGGTTGAAATAGGTGAACGGGTTGTAGCGCTATATTTTACAATAGCACCTTGTTTTTCAAGACGTTCAGCCAACAAGAACGGTTCCCAGACAAATTCCCCCGATCCTAAAACCAGAATTTTTTCATCTACGGATGCTTTGATGGCTAAACCCAGATCGTTTGCGGGCGCTGTCATACCTAATCGGCCCCAACTTTGTTTGCCTGTAATGGCAACTTGGCCTGAAGCTGTAATATTGACATTTGGCATAACAGGTAGAGGCGCATTAGGATCAGCATCCCATTGCCATTTTCCTTGCACTAAAGAGAGTGTTTTAATTGGTAATGGGGCGCGCTCAGCAATAGCGTTCCCACTCCAATCTGTCAATGTGACGGTAATAACCTGCTCAATATGTGCTAATCCACCTTCTTCACGTAAAGCCGAAAGTAGATTAATAAAGGTATTACCTGTTGTGGCTTCATCGTCAATTAATACCACTGTTTTAGCGTATTTTACCCATTGGCGCTGTTCTGCTGTTTTTGGTAAATAGAGTAAGTGATCAGTTGCATGGCTGTGATTTTCTTTAAATTCACACAGTAATTCACCGTTATCAATAGGGTGACGTGTTGAGGTTAAATAAATTGCTTGTTGATAATGATTTTTTACTTCATCAAAAACGCCAGCACCTAAACCCACGGCGGTTTCTGCCATACCAATAAACAAAATAGGGCCTTCAAGCGAGTCAGGAAATTGGCGGGCAAGTTTTTGATAGGTTTCACGCATTTTCTTTGGTGAAACAGGGATATGTCGCCCTAATACTTTACTGACAAATAAAAATGCACGCTTAGGATTGCGTCTTTCTGCAATATCAAATAATTCGTCAAGTAACTCAATAGGGCAATTTGGCGTCACACTTAATGTGCCACAAGAAAGAGGGCGACGATAAACGGATGAGTCACTCATACTATTCTTCATTATTAATTATTATCCGTATTTATGATGTTTGTTAACGTTGAATTGAAAACAATAGAATCGGTGATTGAACGTATTTTTGTTGGTACAAAATGGTTATTTTGCGCTTGAGCTTCTTCGATACTCATCAATCTCAATTGGCGTAAAGCAAAAATACCCGCGAGGTTAATACCACAATGCTGGGTGTAACCAATGCCTCCCGAAGGGCGCATATTAATTTCAAGCAATAAGGGGCGACCTTGATGATTATTTCGTGTTTGCACATTCACAAGACCATCTGCTTTCATGGCAGTGGCACACGCTTTGCCTAATTCATAAGCTTCACCTGAAATTTCGAGATGTTGTATTGCACCGTCTTTACGACGAGCGACGGCGGCAATGACATTACCTTGCTCGACAACCAGATCAACAGAGTATTCAGGGCCGGGTAAATAAGGCATGAGTACTAATGGTTCAAAGTGTTCAACCGCTTTTAATGCATCAATATATTGTTGTGGGTTAACCTGGCGGTTTTCTGGGTGATTGAAGAGTGCCATAGGAGAAACGTCACTATCGAAACGCCAAAAACCCATTCCGTAAATGCCTTTTACAGGCTTAATGCATAAAGAGATCTCACCAAAAGGTGGATTTTTTATTTGTTTTTCTAATTCATCGATTGAATCAATGTAAATAGACGGTACAACAGGAAGACCACACTGTTCCATGGTTTGTGCAAAAGCGACTTTATTATCAGCTAATTGAAGTTGTTCAAGCTGTGTCGCACCCGTGGTTAATTTTACCCCTAATGACTCAATTTCTTTGCGGTGTGATTCAAACCATGCGCTATTACGCCCAGTATGAATGACATTGACTTGATGCTGTTTTACAACATCAGCGATAAATTTTAAGCGCAATGTCTCTTCAAGAGGCTCATAAAAAGCGCCATCAGCAAGCGATAAAATCTCATTTCGAGTATGACGATGAGATGCGAGCACACAGATCTCTTGGTGCTGCTGTTTTGCAAAGTCTTTAACACTTTGAATTATATCGCGTTGTGATGATAAGCCTTCCATAAACCAAATTGTATTGTTCATTACGCTATATACCGTGAAATAAAAGTGTAGGGTTCAAGACCTATAATCATGAAGATTTCGAAGAACGGTGTCAATCATAATATGATTTATTTGATTTATGTTTAAATGAGACTAGTTAATCATGTTATTATGATGGCTGATTTGTATTTTTTGCATTTTATTTTTATATAAATATCAATTATATCAATTGGTTGACAAATCTTTAAATTTGATTGATAAAAATAGTCTTGCTCATGTACTTCATCATGATATGATGATTTTCACGATATGGATTTAATCACAAATGGCATTATTGTTTCACTCTACCTCTGAAGGAATTTAATTATGGTTTCATTAAGCAAGAATCAAACAGTTTCTCTCAGTAAACAAGCACCTACACTGAGCCATTTAATGTTTGGTTTGGGCTGGGATCCGATTAAGAAAAAAGGATTATTAGGTGGTCTTTTTGGTGGTGGTGGTTCTATTGATTTAGATGCAAGTTGCGTGTTACTTGACGCAAGTGGTAATCAAATCGATACCATTTGGTTTAGAAAATTAAAATCAAGTTGTCAGTCAGTGGTTCATTCTGGTGATAACTTAACCGGAGACGGTGACGGTGATGATGAAACCATTTTTGTTGATTTAGACCGTTTACCAACCAATGTTGAATACTTAGTCTTTACTGTAAACAGCTTCCGTGGACAAACATTTAATGAAGTTGAAAATGCATTTTGTCGTGTTGTTGATAAAAAAACAAACAAAGAGTTAGTGCGTTATACCTTAACAGAACAAGGTTCTCATACTGGTATCGTGATTGCTTCTATGCAACGCAACCATGGCCAATGGGATTTCACTGCATTTGGTGCGCCTTGTAAAGGTCGTGTTATTAACGACATGATGCCTGATATTGTAGCAACGGTGGTGCGATAATGAATATGACACCAGGTGGGAATTTACCCGTTCCTAATCAAACTCTAATCGTTCGAATTCAATCTGGGGCGCCTGTAGATGTTTCCGCCTTTAGACTGTATGCCTCAGGCAAAGTCAATGGTGATGCCGATATGGTGTTTTATGGGCAAACAGCAAGCGATGATCGCACGGTTATTTATGCAACAGCAGGAAATAGCACTTCTTTTACCGTAGATTTAACGCGTTTACGCCCAGATGTTGAAAAAATTGCGTTTACAGCGACCTGTGAAGGTCAACAAACTATTGCAAACTTGCAACGATTATCAATTCAAGTTGATGCTAATAATGAGGTTGTCGCGAACGGTAATGTTGATATTAATGGTCGTTCGGAAGCAGCATTAATTTTAGGTGAATTGTATCGTCGTAATGGTAGTTGGAAGTTCCGTTTTATCGCTCAAGGATTTAACGGTGGTTTAAAACCATTAGCTGAACATTTTGGTGTTGATATTGCTGACTCTGAACCCGCACCCGCACCGAAACCGGCACCAACGCCAGCGTCAAGTTCGGTGAACTTAAATAAGGTCTCTTTAACCAAAGAGAAACCGGCAATCAGCCTAACGAAGAAAGATGACTTCGGTAAAATTCGGATCAACCTTGATTGGCATCGTGAAAACAAGAGCAGTGGTTCTGGTTTATTAGGTGGGCTGTTTGGAGGAAATAAAGGTATCGACTTAGATATCGGTGCCTTTGTTGAACTTCAGCAAGGCCATAAATCCGTTATTCAGGCATTAGGAAACGGATTTGGTGATTTCAATCATATTCCTTATGTTGAGTTGCAAGGTGATGATCGTACGGGAGATGTCGCTGGTGGTGAATGGATTTTTGTCAATGGGCGTGAATGGAAAAATATTAAGCAAGTGCTGATTTTCGCGTTTATTTATGAAGGTGTGCCAAATTGGAGTAAGACTGATGGCGTGGTCACCATTCATATGCCAGATCAACCCCCTATCGAAACCCGTTTAACTGATGGTAATAATGGCCGTGGTATGTGTGCGATAGCACGGCTAGTTAATGAGAACGGTTCGATAAAAGTTGAACGTCTCAATGAGTTTTTTAAAGGCCACCGTGATATGGATAATGCCTATGGGTGGGGATTTCGCTGGACAGCGGGTTCTAAGTGATCAAGTTGATATAAGGAAAAATAACATGAGTTTTTTTAACAAATTAAAAGAAGGTTTTAATACGGGCCGTTCTGAGTTAGCAAAGCAAGTTGGTCGCTTTAAAAACAAAAAATTTATGCAAGGTACGGTGGCTGTTTGTGCGCGTATCGCCATCGCCAGCGACGGTGTGAGTTCTGAAGAAAAACAGAAGATGCTCGGTTTTTTAAAAGCATCGGATGAACTTAAAGTGTTTGATACCTCTGAGGTGATCGAATTCTTTAATAAGCTAATTACTAGTTTCGAATTCGATACCGAAGTCGGTAAAGGCGAAACGATGAAGTATATTCTGGCAATGAAAGATCAACCAGAAGCTGCACAATTAGCTATTCGTGTCGGTATTGCTGTTGCGAAAAGTGATGGTGATTTTGACAATGATGAAAAAGAAGCGGTGCGTGCTATTGCCATTGCATTAGGCTTTGAGCCCGCAGAATTTGGTTTGTAATTAATTTAATATAGGGAACCGTTCAGGAATTATTATGGTATCCACACATATTGGTTTTCCGACAGAAACTGTCATTGTCTTTGTAGTACTTGCGATTGGCGCTATTTTTGTCGACTTATTCATGCATCGTGCTGATAAGCCGATAACGTTAAAGAATGCCATATTTTGGTCTATATTCTGGGTTGCTATTGCTATGGCATTCGCAGGATTCCTTTATATTCACCATGGTGCAGAAGTTGCGAGCTTATTCGTAACAGGTTATGCGTTAGAAAAAGTGCTTTCTGTTGATAACTTGTTTGTCATGATGGCGATTTTTTCTTGGTTTGCCGTACCAGACCGCTTTCGTCACCGCGTTCTTTATTGGGGTATTATCGGTGCGATTGTATTCCGTGGGATCTTTGTTGCCATTGGTACAGGACTGTTAAGTTTAGGACCATATGTTGAGATAGTATTTGCCTTAATCGTTGCTTGGACGGCAGTTATGATGCTGAAAAGTGGTGATGATAGTGAAGAAATTGAAGACTATTCACAACATCTTGCTTATCGCTTAGTAAAACGATTTTTTCCTATATGGCCAAAAATCACTGGACACGCGTTCTTATTAACACAAAAAGAAGTGGATGTTGAATTAGCGAAACCTGAAAACAAAGATATCACTATCGGCCGTGGTACAAAAGCTGCGTTATATGCAACACCGCTTATGCTGTGTGTAGCAGTCGTGGAGCTTTCTGATGTGATGTTTGCTTTCGACTCGGTTCCCGCTATTATCGCAGTAAGCCGTGAACCCTTAATTGTCTATAGTGCAATGATGTTCGCAATTTTAGGCTTACGTACGCTTTACTTTGTGTTAGAAGCGTTAAAACAGTATCTCGTTTACCTTGAAAAAGCGGTTATTGTGCTGTTGTTCTTTATTGCTGCAAAATTGGGTTTAAATGCAACAGATCATATCTGGCAACATGGATATAGCATTTCCGCGACAACTAGCCTATTTGTTGTGCTGGGGGTTCTTGCTCTGGGTATTATTGCAAGCTTTGTATTTCCAGAGAAAAAAGATGATGAAGGTAAGACAAATTAATAAATATTCTTGAGAAATCAGAATATTAAAAACAAAACTAAAGAGGTTATAAAATGAGCGTTTCTCTTTCTAAAGGTGGTAATGTCTCTCTGAGCAAAGCAGCCCCAACGATGAAAAACGTCCTTGTCGGACTAGGTTGGGATGCCCGTTCTACAGATGGTCAAGATTTTGACTTAGATGCGTCTGTATTTCTGTTAGCTGCAAATGGAAAAGTGCGTAGCGATGCCGATTTCATTTTTTATAACAATTTAAGATCTGCTGATGGCTCAGTTGTGCATACTGGTGATAACCGCACAGGTGAAGGCGATGGTGATGATGAAGCGTTGAAAATCAAATTAGACATGATCCCGAACGATGTCGATAAGGTTATCTTCGTTGTCACTATCCATGATGCTCAAGCTCGTCGTCAGAGCTTTGGCCAAGTCTCAGGTGCATTTATTCGTTTAGTTAATGATGACAACCAAATTGAAGTTGCTCGTTATGACTTAACGGAAGATGCATCAACGGAAACTGCAATGCTATTTGGCGAGTTATATCGTCATGGTACAGAGTGGAAATTCCGTGCAGTAGGCCAAGGTTACGCGGGTGGTTTAGGCTCAGTTTGTGCTCAATACGGTATTAATGCCTCTTGATAGCTGATTTGTAAGATACTAACCACTGGCAATCATAAGAAGTGATTGCTAGTTTATTCAATAAAGTAGGAGCTTTGATATGGCAGTTTCCCTCGTTAAAGGTGGTAATGTTTCTCTGACTAAAGAAGCACCAACAATGTCGGTTGCTATGGTTGGTCTAGGATGGGATGCCCGCGTGACAGATGGCGCAGAATTTGATTTAGATGCGTCAGTATTCATGGTTGGTGAAGATGGAAAAGTACTTTCAGACGCCAGTTTTATCTTCTTTAATAACAAAGTGAGTCAATGTGGAAGCGTTGAACACCAAGGAGATAACCGTACTGGGGAAGGCGATGGTGATGATGAACAAGTCAAAATCACTTTATCAAAAGTCCCTGCTGAAGTGAAAAAACTGGTCTTTGCAGTCACTATTTATGATGCTGAAAATCGTAAACAAAACTTTGGTATGGTAAGCAACAGTTTTATGCGCGTTTATAACAACGACAATAATACTGAGATTGCACGCTTTGATCTTTCTGAAGATGCTTCTACAGAAACGGCAATGATCTTTGGTGAGTTATATCGTCATGGTTCAGAGTGGAAATTCAAAGCTGTTGGCCAAGGTTTTGCCGGTGGATTAGGTGCATTAGCGGCACAGCACGGCGTAAATATCTAAGACTTTATTTAGCCCTCGCATTAGCGGGGGCTTGTTGTTTGTATTGATAAGAGAACAGTCAGCGACTAAGATTCTTTTTTTACGGACACTTTAATTGGTGAGTTTTTAGATTTGCGACGACCGGTATGAAACTGGCGCCAATGAGGTGTTTGAGACGCGAGTAGCAATTCATAATCACCACGAGAGTCCCCCCAAGCTTTCATATGATATTGCGTTAAATCCCCGTAGACACCTTCTAATCGTTTAACTTTTTCACCACAGCGACAGTTATTCCCGATAATTTTGCCCGTCAATTTTCCATCAACAACTTCAAGTGTGGTGCCTATCAATTTAATCCCTAGTCTATCAGCAAAAGGCTGTAGCACCATTGCAGGTGATGCAGAGCAGATAGTGACTTGAGCATTACTTTTGATTTCTTCTGCGACTGCTAATAAGCCAGTAGGGCGCATTAACTTGGTCCAGTAAAGTTGACAAAACTCTTCTGCTTTCTCTTTTAGCCATTGCTCATCGATATTGGTTAAGAAGGTTTTAATAAGCACTTCTTTTAATTCATCACGAGTCAGTTTGCGTCTAAAGCAACGTAATGTAGGCAACACCATTTTAATTAAACGACGTGAGAATTTACGTCTTCCAAAGGCGAATTTTAGAAAAGGAATAAAACTGTCGCGATAGGTTAACGTGCCATCAAAGTCAAACACTGATAACGTTTTTACGGTATTTTTCGCGTTTTCAAATTGGGGTTGCATAGAGGGTAAGGCTCCGTAAATCATCAGAGTTCAAAAAAATATTTCACTTATTATATCATTGTTCTCAAAATGAGATAGTGTGTCTGTGACTTGTTGAAAATAAAGTATTTTTTCTTTTTTTTGATTGTGAATGAGTAAGGCATTATTTATATGGTGAATAAAAAATAAATTTTACCGTCCAATAGGAATACCCATGCTTTTGATAAAAAGCAGGCTTTTTATTATTAATAATATTGGTTGGAATATTTTATAAAGTAAAAATAAATGATTATTTATTTAAAGTAGAGTGATTGATTATTGATAGATTCATTTTTTGAAAATAAAAAACATTAACTTATAAATGCTTGTTTTAATTAAATAAAAAAACATCTTAGTCGATAAGAAAATAAATATTATCGATATATACATATAGGTGTTTTTATTATGAGTATTAAACGAACTGCTAAGATAGGTGCGTCTGTATTGTTCTTGGTTTTTATTATATCTTCTGCATTATCTTCATTCTTTATTTATAAAATGAAAAATAATTTTACTCAAGTGGAAACACTGCTAACACGTTATACGGACGTAATGATGGCGCGCTATGAATTAGCAATTATGCGTTCTAATGTAAATTTCTTGGCGCAAGATACCGCATTGGCAAATGAAAAATATATTGAAATTATTGAGAAAAATAAAAATATAGCCATAAGAGCCAAAAAAACAATGGGCGAGTGGGTAAAAGAGAAAAAAGTCAGTATAGAAGCACAGCAAAGCGTCGATGCTATCGCAAAATTATTTTATAATTTAGTTGATAGATTAATTGTTATATCAAACGATCCTGGGGCAATAAAAGTAAAGGATAAAGAATTTGACCAGGATTTTGAAAAATTAAATACTTTATTTGATAATTACGTTGCTATTAAAGCTAAGAATAGTGCTTCTCTTATTAATAACCAAAAAAATATGGTTGAATTTTCTCTTTACTCAACCATTATTTCATTACTAATTTTAGTGTTTATTTTATGTTTTGTTATTATTTGGGTAAATAAAATATTTATTTCTAATCTTCATTCGCTGTCTGATATTTTAAATAAAGTGGGTAAAGGTGAATTAGTTTTTACTTTACCTAAAATGAGAAAAGATGAGTTTGGTGAGCTATTTTTTCATGTTGGTAATATGCAAAAAGCATTAATCTCTACCATTCTTACGGTAAAAAGAGAAACTTTAGAGATAAAACGAGGTGCTTCGGAAATTGCATCAGGTAATCAAGAACTTTCTTCTCGTACTGAAGAACAAGCGAGCGCACTGCAGCAAACAGCTGCTAGTATGGAAGAAATTAAAACGGCAGTAGCTAATAACACCGAAAACACCCAAGAAGCGAATGTGATTATTAATCAATCCAATGACATCGTTAGAGATGGTGCTAGTGTGATGAAAGAAGCTATCTCGTCGATGAAAAAGATTGAGCAAGGTGCGTTAAAAGTGGGTGAGATTAATGACGTCATCAATAATCTCGCGAGTCAAACAAATATTTTAGCGTTAAATGCTGCAGTAGAGGCTGCAAGAGCAGGAGAACAAGGACGCGGTTTTACCGTAGTTGCTGCAGAGGTGCGAAATTTAGCCTCTAAAAGTGCAGATGCGGCAAAAGAAATAAGTCAGATATTAAAAGCATCTATAGAAGATGTGGCTGAAGGAACTTCGCTTGTTAATAAAACAGGGGAACACATGCAAGAAATTGTCGCTTCAATTGCAAAAGTAAACAATATTATGAAAGGGATAAGTCTTGCTTCAGAAGAGCAACGTGTTGGTATTGAACAAATTGCAGTGGCAATTAATCAGATGGATACCGTTGTACAGCAAAACGCTTCTTTAGTGGATCAAGGTGCATCTTCAACGATGATGTTAGACGAAAAAGCGCAGGTATTGATGGATAATGTGGCAGTGTTTCAAATAGAAGAGCAAGCATTATAATGATAAAAAACCACTCTGAATTAACTATCAGAGTGGTTTTTTATTCTATTCTGGTAAACGGAATAAGGGATTAATAATATTCAATCATAAAGGTCGTCGCACCATTGGCAGAACCTCTGCGGATAAGCGGTTATCAACACGAATATAACGTGCTCACATTGGGATACTGACCGTTCCTGCTTTTTCAGTAACCGGTTGTACAAAGGTAGTTGACATATTAAATTTAACAAAACCCTCGCCTACATCACCAAATGCAAGTTGGCTCCCTACACCTTTATGAGCTAATTCGTAAAATACTTAAAAAATATTAATCTATTCGTGATGTTTGTCATTTTGTGCGAAATACAAAAGAGTTATCTGCATGTCATTTCAATCAGAAGCGTTTTCCAGCCAGAGTAATTAATTAATAACACCAAAATATTATTTCATATTGGTATATCATCTAGATTAAGATGTAAAAATAAGCAGAAAAAACTAATTAACATCATTGATTGAGAATGTAGATAAAGCATTGTGTCGATAATTCTGATTAATAAGTAAATAAAATCTATTTCGTGCCGATAAATGAGTACATTTGTATTATTTAATTGCCGGGGTGGATTATTTCATGAGTATTGAAAGATCAGCTAAAGTAGGTTCCATTATACTGTTAGTCATTTTCTTATTATCATCAGTATTGTCGTCATTTTTTATTTATCGAATGCAAGGAAACTTTGCATCATTGGATTCCTTGAATACTAGATTGAATAATGTTCAAGAAGCGAGATATGAATTAGCCACTATTCGTTCTCACGTCAATTACCTGATGTTATTGAAAACAATGACGAATGAAGATAAGCAAGAAACGATTAAATCACTTGTTGTTGAAGCAAAAGAGTTGGCAACAAAATCAAAAGCAACTATCACGCATTGGGTAGAAGAAAAGAAAATAAGCCCTGATGCGCAACGTAACTCAGAACAACTTTCAGTCTTATTCTATTACCTTCTTGATGAGCTTATTGCACCTATTGATACATTAGCTTATACAGAAACCAATCTATCAAATGACTTTTCTAGACTTTCAGATCTTTTTGATGAATATCTAGTGATCACTAAAGGTGTAAATGATGATATTAAAGCACAACAAGCTTGGATGGTGCAGCTATCGATTTACACAACTATCATTGCGCTTGGCGTGATCCTTGTTCTTCTTTATATTGTCATTCGATGGGTAAATAAAACGTTTATCTTTAATCTGAATACATTATCTGCCATTTTGCAGAAAGTGGGAGAGGGGGATTTAAGTTTTACCTTACCGAAGAAACGAAATGATGAATTTGGAACTTTGTTTTCTAATGTAGGCAATATGCAAACTTCGCTAACATCTACTATTCAACTTGTTAAAGAAGAAGCATTAGAGATCAAAAAGAGCTCAGCAGAGATTGCTTCTGGCAACCAAGATCTCTCTTCTCGCACTGAGGAGCAAGCAAGTGCCCTACAACAAACAGCAGCCAGTATGGAAGAGATAAAAATTGCTGTTGTTAATAATACCGATAATGCGATTTTAGCAAACTCTATTACAGCGGAAACGCGTGATTTAGCGATTGATGGTTCTAATATCATGAATGATGCAATTAGCTCGATGAAAAAGATCGAAGTAGGAACATTAAAAGTTGCTGAAATCAATGATGTGGTTAATAACATTGCAAGCCAAACTAATATTCTTGCATTAAATGCTGCGGTTGAAGCAGCTCGTGCGGGTGAGCAAGGCCGTGGATTTACTGTTGTTGCAACAGAAGTGAGAAATTTAGCGGCAAGAAGTGCTGATGCTGCGCGTGAAATTAACCAAATCATCAGAGAGTCCGTAGCTGATGTGGCGCATGGTCGTGAATTAGTCAATAAAACAGGTGAACATATGCAAGACATCGTTTCTTCTATTACTAAAGTCAGCGATATTATGCAGGGTATTAGTATTGCATCAGAAGAACAAAAAGTGGGCATTGAGCAGATAGCCGTAGCCATTAACCAAATGGATTCTGTTGTGCAGCAAAATGCAGCTTTGGTTGAACAGGGGGCGACTTCGACAATGATTTTAGATGAGAAAGCACAAAATTTAACTGATAAAGTGTCCGTCTTTCAAATTAAAGAACAATACTAATAAATTTAACTAGTCATTAAATATCATATCTAAATCAGGCTCACTCTAAGTGAAAAACAAGAGTGAGCTTTATTATTGAGTGATTATTTAGCATACTTTTTTATTCTTTTTCTATTGTTATCTCATTAATAAAAAACATAGTAGAGAAATAAAACTGCACGTATTACTAATCTTACTTATATAAAAGAAAGTTTTTTATCTGATTAATTTTTAATTACAATAAAATAAATAATAATTTAATTAACTCATTTTAAATTTGAATTAGGATGAAAACGGGTTCTTACCTATAGGTGAGAACCCGAAAGATGAAGCTATGTTAGTCAATATAGAATGTGCAAATATGAGGCATTTATGGTTCAAGTTACTCGATGTTATTAATTACAATTCTGCTACTTCCATAACGGTACTTAGTACTGACCCCCAAGTAAATGAAGATGACGGTAGTACTGCGGATGCCTCTGCTAATTCATTGTTTATATTAGTCATGGATAACCCCATTACAAGGTGAGGTAAATTATCTATCTTTAATGGGTTATAACCTTTATATGGTTCATCAGATGAATGGGTTTCTTCTGGTGAATAATGAGGGTTTGGAATTGTTTCTTCAATAATATCACTACCTATTTTTGTGTAGATAGTAACAAGCTCTATTAATTGATTTGGAATATTTATATATGCAGAATATTCTTGTTCTTCAGTTAATACGGTTCTGAGTATGTCACTGACACGTTCTTTAATTTGATCATGATAATAATAGACGGTTTCAAGTGCAGAATAAAAATTATTTGTTGGTCTTATCTTATAAATATAAGATTTATTTTCGCTTGAGACATTGAGCAAATCTTTTGCAAATTTTTCACTTGATTTAAAACTTGATGTTGTCGGAATAAATGCAGAATCTTTACTTCCTCTTCTCCCTGAAACACCATTTACATGAGCATGAAAATTGATATTATTTCCCCAAGCGACAAATCCTTTTTCAAAAACCTCTTCTGGTGGTCTTGAATCCGCTCGATATACTTTACTGACAGGTCTAGCATATGATAGTTGTATATTAAATAAAATAAATAATATAATTAAAATTATTTTTTTCATTATAACCTCTTGTAGTTTTATAAAAATTTTATCGTGCTATATTATTTTCCTTTTTTATTTAGTTATAATTTCTTTTATTTTAGGATAATTAATGTTTTGATAACCCAATCATATATAAGCTATCCTTACCAGGAATTTTTTTTTCACTCCCAACGCATATGACTATATCTGCTTGTGTCAGAAATGAAACTTTAGCGATATCGTAAAGTGTAGAGGCATTGTACATAATACCATAATGATAGGCGTCACCAGTTTTAGGTGCAAATTTTATATTGGCTGTTAATACTGGTTTTTCCCCATCGTTATAACTATTAGTTACAACCATGAGACTGGAAATTTTGCCATTTTTTACACTTCCATTTAATTTTTTGCAATAGCCGTCAAAATCAATACCGGCATGTGAAAATGATGAAAAGGAAAGAAGACTAATAATAAGTAATTTTTTCATTTATAACCTCTATATATTATTTACCATATTTTTATTTGATTGTTGTTTATTCCATTAATTAAATAGTTGATATTTACTGTTAGGTTTAATCTTTATATCAAAATAATGGAAACGATCTAAATATACATAGGTGGTTTTTTTAAAAAAATGTTTTTTTTTAACATATTATTAATGGAAAAATAATACTTATAGAATGAAAGTATTACTTGAAGATTTATCTGGCTTAAATAAATAAAAAATAATATGTTGTGTTTTTTCTGGGGGAATATTTGGCGTTTAACAGATTTTAGTTTTCTATTAATAAAAGAACAAAGTTTAAAGAGTAGAAAAAAGAATTATATATTAATAATAGAAGTAGTTACATTACGTGGAATTGATGATCCACATTTTACGCGAGAGTATTTATTTTTCAAAGCGTTATAGAATTTTGAAACTAAAACTTCTTGTCTTTTATAAATTAAATATTTCTTATTTTAATTTATGGAGAATAGATTCATCAATTAAGCTCTGTTGCTATTTTGTCGCCACTGATCTATAAAAACAAAAAAGCCACTTTTCCCAAAGTGGCTTAATGTGCTGATTTAACAGCTAAAATTTGGTGGCCCCTACTGGACTTGAACCAGTGACCAATCGATTATGAGTCGACTGCTCTAACCAACTGAGCTAAGGGGCCTTAATGGAGTGTGATTATACGTGCCATTTGACACGAGGTCTAGCCTTTGAATGACTGTATGCGCAATTTATGTTCAATCTAAACAATAAAAAAATAAAATAGAGAATAACTGTGATATCAATAACCTAGTGTTGGAATGGAGAGATAAGCTTAGGCCGATGTGTAATATTATAAATAAAAAGGCTATTTTTTATAAATGTGCGTTGCAGAAAGAGGTTGTTGCAAAGCACTCAATAATAGTCGCTAAAATAGAGATAACTTTAGTGATTAGTGATAAAAAAACGCCAGTGATATCACTGGCGTTTGTTATAACGTTGATTGAGAGTAAGTTAATTACTCGTCAAGGAAGCTACGTAATACTTCAGAACGGCTTGGGTGGCGTAATTTACGCAGTGCCTTTGCTTCAATCTGACGAATACGTTCACGGGTAACATCAAACTGTTTACCTACTTCTTCCAAAGTATGGTCAGTATTCATATCGATACCAAAACGCATACGCAGGACTTTCGCTTCACGTAATGTTAAACCAGCTAATACTTCGTGCGTTGCCGAACGTAAGCTTTCTGATGTTGCAGAATCCAGTGGTAATTCGAGAGTCGTATCCTCAATAAAATCACCTAAATGTGAATCTTCATCGTCACCGATTGGGGTTTCCATGGAGATTGGTTCTTTAGCGATTTTCAGTACCTTACGGATTTTATCTTCAGGCATCAGCATGCGTTCAGCAAGCTCTTCTGGTGAAGGTTCACGTCCCATCTCTTGCAACATTTGACGAGAGATACGGTTCAGTTTATTAATCGTTTCGATCATGTGAACAGGAATACGGATTGTGCGTGCCTGATCAGCGATTGAACGAGTAATTGCTTGGCGGATCCACCATGTTGCGTAAGTTGAGAATTTATAACCACGACGATATTCAAATTTATCAACCGCTTTCATCAGACCGATATTCCCTTCTTGGATCAGGTCAAGGAACTGTAAGCCACGGTTGGTATATTTTTTCGCGATAGAGATAACTAAACGTAAGTTCGCTTCAACCATCTCTTTTTTCGCACGACGTGCTTTTGCTTCACCGATAGACATACGACGGTTAATATCTTTAACTTGTTCGATTGTCAGACCAGTTTCAACTTCAATTTGTTGTAGCTTTTGTAAGCTACGTTGTACTTCTTCTTCAATACCTGCCAGTTTTTCAGACCAAGGTTTATTCATTGCACGAGCGGCAGTGAACCACGTGTCATTGGTTTCGTTACCGGTAAACAGCGTAATGAAGTTTTTCTTAGGCATCTTAACTTGATCAACACAAAGACGCATGATGTGACGTTCTTGAGTTCGTACTCGGTCCATCATGTCACGCATGTTGTTAACCAGATAGTCAAACTGTTTCGGTACTAAACGGAACTGTTTGAAAATTTCAGATAACAATAAGATTTCAAGTTCGGTGTCTTTGTGGTTACGACCTTTAGCCTTGATAGTCTGGCGAGTTTTTTCATATTGTTCACGAAGCTCAGTAAATTTCTGGCGAGCTAACTCAGGATCGATGCTGTTATCATCATCGCTATCGCTGTCATTATCACCATCTTCATCTTCGTCTTCATCTTCGTCTTTAGCATCGTCAACGTCATCGTCACTTTTGCCTAAATTGACCACTTCATTTTCTGCCACTTCTTCGGCATTTGGGTCGATAAACGCAGTAATTAAGTCAGAAAGACGTGCTTCACCAGCTTCAACACGATCGTATTGTTCAAGAAGATAAGTAATTGCTTCTGGATATTCAGCAACAGAGCATTGAACTTGGTTAATACCATCTTCAATACGTTTTGCGATATCAATTTCACCTTCCCGGGTAAGCAATTCAACCGTACCCATTTCGCGCATATACATACGCACAGGATCAGTTGTACGGCCAATCTCAGATTCTACACTAGAAAGTACCTGAGCCGCGGCTTCTGCCGCATCATCATCAGTGTCATTTGAATTTTCTGCCAGCATCAGATCATCGGCGTCAGGTGCTTCTTCCATAACCTGAATGCCCATGTCGTTAATCATCTGGATGATGTCTTCGATTTGATCTGAATCGACGATATCTTCCGGCAGATGGTCATTGACCTCAGCATAGGTCAGGTAGCCTTGCTCCTTACCTTTAGTAACAAGTAGCTTCAGCTGTGACTGCGGGTTTTGCTCCATAAGACGGTATCCACACTTCAAAGTAATTTGGGTTGGTGTCGGTCGGCGATAACTGTTCAGCCAACAATAACTACGGAGGGGCATTTTCATTGTCGATTGCTACGGTCCCCTCAGCGTAGCAAATGTAGGTTTTTAGTACCTACCGATAGCGGCAATTAAGCCGTGTTTTTAATCTTAATTCTGTATTCTGTATTTACTTTTTAACGCGTGCCTGTATTATCAATTGGACTTCTTCGCGTTCATCTTGCGTTAGGCCTTCTGTTCTCTCTTTTGCAATAAGAGCGTTTAAACGTTCGTCCATTGCGGTTAGAAAAAGATGATCTAACGTGTCTGTAAAGGTTTTTTCTGCAATCTCATCTATATCTATATCGTTCCACATTGCCAACTTTTCAAGCTGTTTACCGAATTTATTCTCTCTGTAGAGTTCAATAATCTGCCCTGTATTAAGGCCTGGTTGTGCTTGGCAAACTGAAACAAGTTCAATAAAGAGTGACAAACCTGCAATTTTTTCTGTATTCAATCCCTCAAGAGGGGGTACTAATTTAGAGAATTCTGGGTTTTGTATCAATAGGGCAATTAATATACGCATGGGTGTTGGGCGTAATATTGTCGGTTGATACGATAGTTCGTGATTTACCGATGTTCTACCAAATAAACGATCCATTTGCTCAATGTCGGGATTTCCCGTTAAGCTTCCAAGCTCTCTTAATAAATATAGACGTAAAGTTTCACTTGGGATCTTATCTATTAATGGTCGAGCTAAACTGTATAACTTACCATTGCCTTCTTGAGTACTTAGATCCACTTGCGGAACGAGTGAATCAAACAGGAATTCTGATAATGAATGCGCTTGCTCCATACGTTTTTCAAAGGCGTCTTTACCTTCACGACGTACCAATGAATCTGGATCATCTCCTTCAGGTAAAAACATAAAACGTAAAGAACGGCCATCATTTAAAAAAGGAAGTGCAGTTTCTAATGCACGCCATGCGGCATCACGTCCTGCTCTATCTCCATCATAGCAACAAATAATGTTATCCGTTGTCCTAAAGAGCAACTGAATATGTTCTGCTGTTGTAGAGGTTCCTAATGAGGCAACGGCATAATCAATACCAAACTGCGCTAATGCCACAACATCCATATAGCCTTCAACAACTAATAGCTTTGTAACGTTATTATTAGATTGTTGTGCTTCGTAAAGGCCGTAAAGTTGACGGCCTTTATGGAATATCTCTGTTTCTGGTGAGTTCAAATATTTAGGTAAATCATCGCCTAAAACACGGCCACCAAAGGCAATAACACGACCACGTCTATCTCTAATGGGAAACATGACTCGCTGGCGAAAACGGTCATAAGTACGACCATTATCGTTAGTTATTACCATGCCTGCTTCAAGAAGTAGGGCTTTATTATCGGCATTTTGACCAAATCGCTTTAGGACATTATCCCAGCCACTTGGTACATATCCAATAGAAAAACGACTAATAATATCTTCACTAAGACCACGGTGCGTGAGGTAATTTCTAGCTTCCTGAGCATCGGGCTTATTGAGTGCGCTACTATAATACTGATTCAATTTCTCCATCACTTGATAGAGATTTTGTCTTATATGTCGTTCAATTGGGCTACTGCCAGTCCCTGATTCATAAGGAACTTCTAACCCATGCATTGCTGCTAACTCTTCAATGGTTTCGACAAAATCGAGCCTGTCGTAGTTCATTAAAAAATCAATAGCATTGCCATGCGCACCGCAACCAAAACAGTGATAAAATTGTTTGTCGCTATTTACTGTGAATGAGGGCGTTTTTTCGTTATGAAACGGACAACACGCTGAATGATTTTTGCCTTGTTTTTTTAACGGCACACGAGCGTCGATAAGATCGATGATATCGGTTCGAGCCAGCAAATCATTAATAAATGAACGTGGAATTCGTCCAGCCATAAGCCCTTTTACGCCTGTTGTTGAACGAGAATAAGCCGCGCTCTCATAAGAAAGCACGGCCTTTAACTGCGACTACAGTGTCTGCATATGTTGCGGTATAAGCCGCAAAATATTAATACAGACGAGTACGACGTGCGTTTTCGCGAGCTAATTTTTTAGCGTGACGTTTTACTGCTGATGCTTTAGCGCGTTTACGCTCAGTCGTTGGTTTTTCATAAAACTCACGACGACGAACTTCTGCTAATACGCCTGCTTTTTCACAAGAGCGTTTGAAACGACGAAGAGCAACGTCAAATGGCTCGTTTTCACGTACTTTGATTACCGGCATGTGCCTCTCACCTCAATAGAAATCGGTTTGCGCTGGCATTATTTAAGCCAGCCGACATTTAAAATGGTGCGGAATTTTACTTCAAAGCAGGGCACTTTGTAAAGAGATGCACAAAATTGAAACGCAAACTCTCACTTTTGTGTCTTTTTAGTGAGTACACAAAAAGCGAAAGTCGCTAACCACACATTTAAATCACTTAAAATAGGTGAATAATTATAGACCAGAAAAAGGAATTTGTCACATGCTGGTATGTAAAAGATGTTGCGAAGGCGTATAAAATCACCGAAATAATGGTACAATTGATTTATTACGCGTGTCTGCGAAGAAGAATTTGGAAGCGTTATGCGAGTTTTAGGTATTGAAACATCTTGTGATGAAACCGGTATTGCAATTTATGATGATAAGGCCGGTTTATTAGCGAATCAACTTTATAGTCAAATTAAACTGCACGCTGATTATGGTGGTGTGGTGCCTGAGCTTGCTTCGCGGGATCATATCCGTAAAACAGTGCCTCTTATCCAAGCTGCACTAAAAGAAGCAAATTTAACGGCAAAAGATATTGATGCGGTTGCTTACACAGCAGGCCCAGGTCTTGTTGGCGCATTACTTGTGGGGGCAACTATCGGGCGTTCATTAGCTTTTGCATGGGATGTTCCCGCTATTCCGGTTCATCATATGGAAGGCCATTTATTAGCACCAATGCTTGAAGAAAAAACGCCTGAATTTCCTTTTGTCGCGTTGTTAGTGTCAGGTGGTCACACACAATTAATTAGTGTGACAGGAATAGGTGAATACGCTTTATTAGGTGAGTCTATTGATGATGCCGCTGGAGAAGCTTTTGATAAAACAGCTAAATTACTGGGACTCGATTATCCCGGAGGCCCTGTATTATCGAAAATGGCACAACAAGGCACCGAAGGGCGATTTGTTTTCCCTCGCCCAATGACAGACCGACCTGGTCTTGATTTTAGCTTTTCAGGCTTAAAAACGTTTGCTGCTAATACCATTCGCCAAAATGATGACTCAGACCAAACTCGTGCTGATATTGCTCGTGCTTTTGAAGATGCTGTCGTTGATACTTTGGCGATAAAATGTCGTAGAGCTTTAGAGCAAACCGGCTTTAAGCGTTTAGTGATGGCAGGTGGCGTGAGTGCAAATCGTACATTGCGAGCTAAAATGGAAGCGGTGATGAAGCAATTAGGTGGGGAAGTTTTCTATGCTCGTCCTGAATTGTGTACCGATAATGGCGCCATGATCGCATTAGCAGGCATGATCCGTTTTAAAGGCGGTACTGAAGGCCCTCTAAGTGTGACGGTTAGGCCTCGTTGGCCATTAGCGCAATTGCCTGCACTGGAAAATAAATAGCGTATCAGTATAAAGAAAAGCCACTATTAAGTGGCTTTTTTGTGCAATTTATCTTTAGGTCTGAGTGAGATTAATCTTCTTTTTCTTGCTCTTTAGCTTCTTGAATAATCTCTTTTTCTGTTTTTTCTGTTTTCTTTTTTAACTTATGCCAGATCCGGCTTTCTTGGCCACGCCATAAACGTTGAATATTGTCGTGATGACGGTAAAGTACCAGACATGATAGTAAAGCAACGGGATAAGTGAATTCTGGCTTAAACCACCAAACATAAAAAGGGGCAAGCAATGCGCTGATAATAGCGCCAAGCGATGAATAGCCACTGAGTAATACGGTGAGTAACCAAGTTCCAGCAATAAGGCCACTTAAATCCCAACCAATGGCGGCAATAGCCCCAAAGGCCGTAGCAACCCCTTTTCCGCCTTTAAAGTGGAAGAAAACGGGGTAGATATGACCAAGACAAGCAGCGATGGCAACAATGCCGAGGTAAAAAGGAGGCACATTTAAATAATAGGCGAGCCAAACAGGGATCATCCCTTTTAGGACGTCACAGATAAGAACTGCCGCAGCGGCTGCTTTTCCACCAATACGTAGGACGTTGGTCGCTCCGGGATTGCCAGAGCCAAATTTTCTTGGATCAGGTAATCTTGCCAGTCGGCAAATCAATATCGCGCTGGAGATTGAGCCGCACAAGTAGGCGAAGATGATCATTCCAAGTGCGTTAGCACTCATTTGTATTCTCCAATGTTTATGTAAGTTCGTTAGGCATGTATGGATAATACGCATATTTCATCGGAAGTGGTATCCGATGAGCAGAAAAAATAAGAGATGACGTGATGGATATCGTATTTATTGAGCAATTATCAGTAATAACCACAATCGGTGTTTATGATTGGGAAAAAAACATAAAACAAAAATTAGTGTTCGATATCGAAATGGAATGGGATAACAAACGCGCATCCCAAACCGATGATGTTGCTCATTGTTTAGACTATGCCAGTGTAAGTAATGCAATCATTAATTATGTTGAGACACGATGTTTTGAGCTGGTTGAACGTGTTGCAGAAGAAGTGGCGCAGCTCTTGATAACTCAATTTTCTGTGCCTAGAGTAAAAATTAAATTAGCTAAACCTGGTGCAGTAGCTCAAGCGACAAGTGTGGGGGTAATTATTAAGCGTAAGGCTTAATTATTCGTTATCCTGATTAAGTCGCGATTTCCATTCTATAATCGCGACTTCTCGTTGTTTTGTTAACGCCTCTCGTATTGCACTGCCTTTTAATCCACTTTCAATTATTGGTTTTATATCTACGCTATTGGCTATTGCAAAAGCTTGGCAAAGAAACGTGCGCTGAGGATAAACGAGATTTTCTAATCCTTTGCGTCCTCTTGCATCAGCTTCACTCACCATCGCTAATTGCTCAACCCGTTCAGGTTTTCGCCATGCATCAATGGCATCAAATAAGCGGATTATTTTAGAAGGGCGCATTCTATCAATACGATGGATATGATCGTGAAATTTTGCTGTTAAGCGAGCCAGATCACGAATATGGTTTGGAATACGATAGCGTTGGCATAATGCTTCAACTAAAGGTACACCTGCTGGACCATGTCCATGATGATGAGGCCATTTTTCAGGTGGTGTTAATCCTTTTCCCAAATCATGACATAAAGCACTAAAGCGTACAGCAATATCATTTGTTAATTGGCTAGCGATATTAAGTACCATCATAGCGTGAAGGCCGGTATCAATTTCAGGATGCCATTTTTCAGGGGCAGGAATACCAAACAGGGCATCAATTTCAGGGAAAAGAATTTTTAAAGCACCACATTGGCGTAAAACTTCGAAGTAAACCTGAGGTGCAGGACTCTCAAGGGCCTTTTCAGTCTCTTTCCAAACGCGTTCTGCCGTTAATGCATTTAGTTCGCCACTTTGCGCCATTACTTTCATTAACTGCAGCGTTTCTGGTGCTACGCTAAAATCTAAAGGCGCAAATCGAGCCGCAAATCGTGCAACACGTAGAACTCTTAAGGGATCTTCTGAAAATGCGTCAGAGACATGGCGAAGTAATCTTGCATTGATGTCATCTATGCCGTGATAAGGGTCGACATATTCGCTATCGGCAGAATAAGCAATAGCGTTAATGGTGAGATCTCGACGGGCTAAATCATCTTCTAAGGTAACATCTGGTGCCGCGTAGCAGGTAAATCCCGTGTAGCCAGAGCCTGATTTTCTCTCCGTGCGCGCAAGGGCATATTCTTCGTGTGTATCAGGATGAAGAAAAACGGGAAAATCTTTCCCAACTTGTTGATAGCCTTGTTGTAACAGCTCTTCAGGTGTTGCGCCGACAACGACCCAATCTCTGTCTTTTACTGGCATCTGTAATAATTGGTCACGTACAGCGCCACCAACCAGATATATTTTCACGGGATCATGATTCCTTTTGGCTGAATGTTAGTTCATCCAACGATCGTTGCGTTTACGGCGACGAGGAATGATATGCGGAAGGATCAGACCAAAAATAAGACCTGCACCGGCAACACCTCCACCATACATAAACCACTGTAAGATGATGTCGCGTTGTCTGTCATCTAACTGTTGATTAGCAAAATCAAGTTTTTTCTCAGCAACAGCAAGTTTTGTTCTCATCTGCTCATTTTCTTTTTTCAATCCGTTGATAATGTCATCGCTGTTTGAAACTTTATTTTGCATATCTATAGTACGTTGATTCCAGCTTTGATCGATATTCGCCAGTTTATCGCGCAGTGTTTGGATCTCTTTTTCCATAGCAGGAATACGAGTACGCATGCTTGGTTGGGTACTCAGTTGGTTTTCTGGCAACCAAACAGTACGATCTTTATCGTCTTTAATTTGTACATAACCCGTTGCCGCATTACGAGAAAGTACAGTCACTGTTGAACCTGAATTTAAAGAGCCAACAATTCGATACTGATTTCCTGGTCCACTATGCACATAAGTGGATAATTCATCGGAAACATAGCGAGTTTCTGCGTGTGAGCTCAGAGAGATACCTAAGCCAAGTAAGGAAATAAAAAGTAAGGGTAATTTTCGCATTATGTTTTCAACTTTTTTATCTATACAAGAGAATATTTTTACTGATACTAAAGAGTAAAGTTTGCGTAAGCAAATAGTAAACCAGAATGAGAACAGTCTTAACTGGTAGAATATAGGGATAATCTGCCTTTTATTCATTATTGTTATTAGGCTATCACTTGCTAAATGAAAATGCGTCAAATATTTTACTAATCAATTGATTTACTTAAGGGAAATAGAATGAGCCAATTAGAAACTGAACTCAAAATGAGTGCCATACCTGCCGCTATTCCTCATATTATTCAGCGCATTCTGACTTTACCACATCAGCATTCTGCTCCTAAAAAGCTGACTAATCTTTACTTTGAGACTGCTGATAATCAAATTCGTCGTTGGGATATGGGATTACGTATTCGTGGTGTTGATGAAAGTTATGAGATGACGATTAAAACAGCAGGCAACGTCGTTGCTGGGTTACATCAACGTCCAGAATATAACGTTGAATTAGCACAACCTAAATTAGAATTAGCGCGTTTCCCTACTGAAATTTGGCCAGAAAAGACTGATATTGCTTTATTGGAATCTCGACTTAATGTGCTATTTCATACGGATTTTTATCGTGAAATCTGGCTTGTCGAGTACCAAAATAGCCAAATTGAGGTGGTTTTAGATAAAGGCACGATCCGTACCGAACAATATGAATTACCTATTGAAGAGTTTGAGCTAGAACTTAAAAAAGGCAATGTGTCAGATGTTATTGCATTAGCGACGTATTTAGGTGAAAAAGGCGGATTACGCCTTGCCTCCCGCAGTAAAGCTGCGAGAGGCTATTATCTAGCAAAAGATAAACCATCGTTATCGTTGAGTGTAGTAAACCTTTCTCCCAGTGATACAACAGCTCAACAACTCACTAAATGGCTAAGTGCAATACAGGCATTGGAAGAGGCCATTTTTGCTAATCCAATTCCACCAACAATTACTATGCCAGCAATGTTAGCGTTATTTTCTGACTGGTGTAAAAAACAGGCTGATTTGCCTGCTTCTATGCAACATTCACTCAATGCCATTTCGCCGTTAACATTTACAACTGCAACCGACTATTATCATGTTTTATGGTTGAACTTTAAGTTATCTTCTACGGCATGGTTATTGTCTATTGCTTAATTTCCTGACAACGTGAGAGTCTATTTATGTCTGTTATCAGTGTATTTCAATCATTGTGGGATAAAGCACAGTGTGGGTTTTCTGCTCAATTAAATGCGTTAGCGCCTTTTAGTGAATCAGAGCAACAGTTTTTTGCTTTTAGCCCGTTTGCAACAGAGCATTTACGCGTTAATCCTCAATGGTTGACTGATATCAG
This sequence comes from Proteus sp. G2300, assembly GCF_009915965.1. NCBI lineage: Bacteria > Pseudomonadati > Pseudomonadota > Gammaproteobacteria > Enterobacterales > Morganellaceae > Proteus > Proteus sp. G2300. The sequence continues at coordinate 125,590 of NZ_JAABNK010000003.1, read as the reverse complement.
GAAAAATCCCCCCTCGGGTGTTGAATGGCAGAATTATGAAACTCAATTAACAGCTATGTTAGCCAATATTGATAATGAAGATGCTGTTATGCGGATATTGCGTCAATTTCGTCATCAACAATTAATACGAATAGCATGGTTACAATTTTTCCAATTAGTCGATATACCTTGTGCGCTAAAACACTTAAGCGTACTGGCTGAAACACTCATTTGTGTTGCAAGAGATACGCTTTATCAGCAATGTTGCCAACAATGGGGAACGCCTTGTGATAGTGAAGGTAAACCTCAACCATTGCTGATTTTAGGCATGGGGAAATTAGGCGGATTTGAACTTAACTTTTCTTCCGATATCGACTTAATTTTTGCTTATCCTGAAAATGGATTTACACAAGGTGGACGTCGAGAACTTGATAATGCCCAGTTTTTTACACGATTAGGCCAAAAGTTGATTAAAGTACTGGATCAACACACTATTGATGGCTTCGTCTATCGTGTTGATATGCGATTGCGTCCATTTGGAGAAAGTGGGCCTTTGGTAATGAGTTTTGCAGCGCTTGAAGATTATTACCAAGAGCAAGGGCGAGACTGGGAGCGCTATGCAATGATCAAAGCGCGCGTATTAGGGGCAGAAAAGAAAGCGTATTGCCAAGTTTTACGTCAAATGCTACGTCCTTTTGTTTATCGTCGCTATATTGATTTCAGTGTTATTCAATCGCTACGAAATATGAAATCCATGATAAGTCGTGAAGTACGTCGCCGTGGCATGATTGATAACATCAAACTCGGTGCAGGTGGAATTCGTGAAATCGAATTTATTACACAAGTTTTTCAGTTAATTCGCGGTGGCAGAGAGCCTGATTTACAGAGTAACTCACTATTAACAGTATTAAAGGCGATCACAACGCTTGAATTATTAACAGAAAAAGAAACCGCGCAATTAGCTGAAAGCTATCTCTTTCTTCGTCGATTAGAAAACTTATTACAATCCATTGACGATCAGCAAACGCAAACCTTACCAGATAGTGAAGAGGATAAAGCACGACTCACTTTTGCCATGGGATATGATAACTGGGAAATGCTTTATCAAGAAATTAACCACAAAATGCAAGCCGTTTCTGTTATTTTCACGCAATTAATTGGTGAAGAAGATGAAAATGAAGAAGAAGATACTTCTGAGTTTAAACGTCTTTGGTTACTTGGACGTTTGCCTGAAACTTCGACATTATTTCATCAATCACTCACCGTTGAGTCACTGAATGCGATTAATCAGACATTACAGATATTTCGCCAAGATATTGGTAAGCGAACGATAGGACCAAGAGGGCGAGATGTTCTTGATACATTAATGCCAAAATTATTGGCTAAGATTTGCCAGCAATCTCCAGCGTTAGTCATGTTACAACGAGTCACCCCGTTACTATTGAGCATTGTCAGTCGCACAACCTATTTAGAGTTGATGCAAGAGTCTGATGAAGTTCTCACTCATGTCATACGATTATGTGCAGCATCTCCAATGATTGCGGAACAGTTGGCACTTCATCCTTTACTGTTAGATGAATTGCTTGATCCTAACTCCCTCTACCAGCCACTACCTTTAGATGCGTATCGTGATGAGTTACGTCAATATTTATTACGTGTGCCAGAAGAAGATGAAGAGCAACGACTAGAAGCACTACGCCAATTTAAACAAGCGCAATTGTTGCGTATTGCAGCGGAAGATATTACAGGGGTATTACCTGTGATGAAAGTCAGCGATCACCTGACGTATCTAGCGGAAGCCATCATTCATGCTGTTGTTCATCAAGCTTGGTCGTATATGGTGAAACGCTATGGTGAGCCTGAACATTTAGCCAATCGTGATGGGCTGGGATTTGCCGTTATTGGGTATGGTAAATTAGGGGGATGGGAATTAGGGTATAGCTCTGATTTGGACTTGGTGTTTTTATTAGATTGTCCAATGAATATCGTGACAACGGGGGCAAAAAAGATTGATGCTCGTCAGTTTTACCTGCGCCTAGCTCAACGCATTATCCATTTATTTAGTACGCGAACTTCCTCTGGCGTATTGTATGAAGTCGATGCGCGTTTACGTCCATCTGGTGAATCAGGAATGCTAGTAAGTACGATCCAAGCTTTCGATGAATATCAGAAAAATGAAGCATGGACATGGGAACATCAAGCCTTAATTCGTGCAAGAATGATTTATGGGGATGACCAATTACAACAGATGTTTTCTCGTATTCGCCACGAAACATTGTGTCTTTCACGTGATGCCAATGTATTACAACATGAAGTCCGCGAAATGCGCCAAAAAATGGTGAAACATCTTGCACCAACACAAGCTGACAAGTTTGATTTAAAAAACTCATCAGGCGGTATTACAGATATTGAATTTATCGCACAATATTTGGTATTGCGTTTTTCTCATCAATATCCCGCATTAACACGGTGGTCTGATAATGTGCGTATTTTTGAGTTAATGGCAAAATACCAAGTCATGGATGAGGACGAAGCGCAAGCTTTAACACATGCTTATGTCACATTGCGTAATGAATTGCACCATCTTGCGCTACAAGCGTTACCTGCGATTGTGGATAATCATTGTTTTATTGTAGAGCGAGAACAGGTATTAAAAAGTAAACAAAAGTGGCTTGGTGAGCAAGAATAAGGGAGGGATAGCTGGAACGCTTATGAGTATCTCTTTTTGCTTAACAAGTTATGGTATTATTTCGGCTTATTTTAAAAATAAATGTGGAGTATGGGATGAAAGTAACGCTGCCGGATTTTAATAAGGCCAATGTACTGGTTGTCGGTGACGTCATGTTAGACCGCTATTGGTATGGCCCTACGAGCCGTATTTCACCAGAAGCCCCAGTACCAGTGGTCAAAGTGGATACCACTGAAGAGCGCCCGGGTGGTGCAGCAAACGTGGCAATGAATATTGCTTCACTCGGTGCTAATTCACGTTTAGTGGGGTTAACGGGAATTGATGAAGCCGCAAAAGCATTGAGTAATACATTAAATCAGGTCAATGTACGCTGTGATTTTGTCTCTGTTGCAACCCACCCAACTATTACAAAATTACGTGTACTTTCACGTAATCAACAATTAATCCGTCTTGATTTTGAAGAAGGGTTTAGCAATGTTGATCCTCAACCTATCTTTGAACGTATTCAACAAGCGTTACCTTCTATTGGCGCACTGATTTTATCAGATTACGCAAAAGGTGCGCTTTCCCATGTTCAAGAAATGATCCAACTTGCAAAGAAAGCCGGTGTTCCGGTATTAATCGACCCTAAAGGGTGTGATTTTGAGCGTTATCGTGGTGCAACGTTATTAACACCGAATATGTCAGAATTTGAACAAGTTGTCGGCGTTTGCAAAAACGATGATGAGCTGGTGGAAAAAGGTACGCAATTAGTTCGAGATTTAGAACTTGATGCTTTACTGATCACTCGTTCTGAACGTGGAATGAGTCTTATTCGTGCTAATGAAGCGCCGTTACATTTACCAACACAAGCTCAAGAAGTTTATGACGTTACTGGAGCGGGTGACACAGTTATTGGTGTATTAGCAACCTCTTTGGCCGCAGGCAAACCTTTAAGTGAAGCTTGTTTCCTAGCGAATGCTGCCGCTGGTGTTGTTGTTGGCAAATTAGGAACATCGACGGTCTCACCTATTGAACTGGAAAATGCCATTCGTGGTCGTGCCGATAACGGTTTTGGTATTATGGAAGAAGAGCAATTAAAACAAGCGGTTGAATTAGCACGCCAGCGCGGTGAGCGCATTGTGATGACTAATGGATGTTTTGATATTCTTCACGCAGGCCATGTTAGTTATTTAGCAAATGCACGTAAATTAGGTGATCGCCTTATTGTCGCTGTAAATAGTGATGCATCGACTAAACGATTAAAAGGTGAAACACGTCCTGTTAACCCATTAGAACAGCGTATGACAGTGCTCGGGGCCTTAGGTGCAGTAGACTGGGTTGTTGCGTTTGAGGAAGATACACCACAGCGCTTAATTGCCTCTGTTTTACCAGATATTTTAGTCAAGGGTGGGGATTATAAACCAGAAGATATCGCGGGTAGTAAAGAAGTTTGGGCTGCAGGCGGTGAAGTAAAAGTGCTAAATTTTGAGGACGGCATTTCTACAACGAACATTATTAATGCGATTAAAAAGAAGTAATGGCATAAATTAACGACGAAAAGCACTCTTTAGAGTGCTTTTTTTATAATAAAGGCTCCAATTATTATAAATTTTTAATGATACTTTTATTAATGATTATTGTTCTCTTTTTAAATGATACTCAACAATATAATCTTGAGTGTTTCTATACATAATTGAATAATTAATATAATCGCCCTGAGTGCTATATGATAATGTGCTGAGTCTTAATATTGGAATGTTAGTTTCTATTTTTAATAATTGACAAATATTGTTATCAGGCATAATAGGGTGAAAAGTTTCATAACTTCCTGATATTTTTATTTGGCAAATATTTTCAATAAAATCAAATTTAGAACCTTCTAAATGGGTTAAGGTTAAATTGCGAAAATATTTAACAGGCATGTAACTGTCTTCAACAATAAGCGGCTTATTATCGACGTAACGTATTCGCCTTGAATAAAAAATACGTTCATTTGAGTTGATGCGTAATTTACTGGCTATAGATAAAGGGCAGGGAATAACACGAAATTCTATGACTTCACTTTTTACATTGTGACCAGTATTTGCCATTAGTTCGACAAAGCCTTTTAGGCTAGCATTTTCATGATGAACATCTTTCTCTTTAATATAAGTGCCAGAACCATGTTTTCGTTCTAATAACCCTGCGGTCACTAATAAATCCACCGCTTTACGTATTGTCATTCTCGATACGTTGTATTGTTGTGCTAATGATTTTTCTGCTGGTAAAGGGTCACCAATTTGGTATCCAGCCGAATTTATTTGAATTCTTAGGCTTTTTGCAACGTCTTTATAGATCACTTTTATACTTCTTTTTATTCTTAAAATAGGCTCTCTCTATTTAATCTACCTGAATCTAATCTTTTGATATATAGCATAATCATTTATAGCTCTAAAATGTGAACGCTATCAAAAAATAAAAAGTGATCTGCTTTTTGACTAAAAATGAGATCACTTTGCTTGAAAGATTAGTATGAATCAGATCACGAATAACTCATTTTAGGTGAGAGAATAAAGAGAAAAGAACCTAATCTGAGTTTACAGAAGAAAAATGAATTAAATAGCATGTCGTTTCAGTAGCAGTAAATAAGAGGATATTTTTATGCTCAGTCAAATACAACGATTTGGTGGAGCCATGTTTACCCCTGTCCTGCTATTTCCATTTGCAGGTATTGTTGTAGGCATTGCCATTTTATTACAGAATCCATTATTTATTAGTGAAGATTTATTAAGACCCGATAGTTTATTTGCCCAAATTGTTCATATTATTGAAGAGGGGGGATGGACGGTTTTTCGTAATATGCCTCTTATTTTTGCAATTGGCTTACCAATCGGTTTAGCTAAAACTGCACAAGCAAGAGCTTGCCTTGCTGTAATGGTGAGTTTTCTCACTTGGAATTATTTTATTAATGCAATGGGAATCGTTTGGGGAAGTTATTTCGGCGTAGATTTTACAAATGAAATCGGCGGAAATAGTGGCTTAACAATGATAGCTGGAATTAAAACATTAGATACCAGTATTATTGGGGCGATTATTATTGCGGGTATAGTTACAGGTATTCATAATCGTTATTTTGATAAACAGCTTCCTGTCTTTTTAGGTATATTTCAAGGAACTTCGTATGTTGTATTAATTAGTTTCTTTGTTATGTTACCGTTAGCGTGGATAACATTATTTTTCTGGCCAAAAGTGCAAATTGGTATTCAATCTTTGCAAGTATTTATGGTTGAATCCGGCTCTTTAGGTGTTTGGATATATACCTTTCTTGAACGTATTTTAATTCCTACTGGCTTACATCACTTTATTTATGGTCCATTTATTTTTGGTCCCGCAGTCACTGAACATGGAATTCAAGTTGATTGGGCTCAGAACATGCAATATTTCAGTCAAAGCACTCAATCTTTAAAAGAACTTTTCCCAGAAGGTGGCTTTGCACTGCATGGTAATAGCAAAGTATTTGGTTCTATTGGTATAGCGCTTGCTCTTTACTTTACTGCGGCTCCTAAAAATAGAGCGAAAATTGCCGGTTTACTTATTCCTTCAGCATTAACGGCGGTATTTGTGGGAATAACAGAACCTTTAGAGTTTACGTTCTTATTTATCTCACCGTTATTATTTGCCATTCATGCCGTACTTGCAGCCACTCTTGCGACAACACTTTATCATTTTGGGGTTGTCGGAAATATGGGCGGAGGGATCATCGATAATTTCCTTCCTATGAATTGGATCCCCATGTTTCATAACCATTACGGAATGATTATAACGCAGATAGTCATAGGTCTTATTTTTACCATGATTTGGTTTGTGGTGTTTAGAACATTAATTATCAAACTTAATTTAAAAACACCAGGTCGTGAAGAGGATGATGAAGAGATCAAGCTCTATAGCAAACAAGATTATAAAAATAAAAAGTCACAGGTTTCAGATAGTTCAAAAACAGCAAAAGAAGACCGCAAACTGGCACTGCCTAAAGGTATTCTTGAAGGCTTAGGGGGCGGTGCAAATATCAAATCGTTAAATAACTGTGCAACACGTTTACGTATTGAAGTGATTGATAACGAAGTAATTGAAACAGATGCCTATTTTAAAGGGCTCGGTGTACATGGTGTGGTGCGTAAAGGTCATGCATTGCAAATCATTATCGGGCTACATGTTTCTCAAGTGAGAGACAAAATTGAACAACTGATGAAAGAAGATACACAAAAAATCACCTTGTCGGAGGCTATATAATGAAGAAGTTCTCAGTCGTAATTGCAGGTGGCGGTAGTACATTTACACCCGGTATTATTTTGATGCTACTAGAAAATTTAAAACGTTTTCCTTTAAGAGCCATCAAATTTTATGACAATGATGCCGAGCGGCAAGAAACCATTGCTAAAGCTTGTGAAATTATTCTTACTGAAAAAGCACCTGAAATTGAGTTTTGCTATACCACAGATCCTAAAATAGCTTTTACGGATGTTGATTTTGTTATGGCTCATATTCGTGTTGGTAAATACCCAATGCGCGAAAAAGATGAAAAAATACCTTTACGTCATGGCGTGTTAGGGCAAGAAACCTGTGGGCCTGGTGGTATTGCTTATGGTATGCGTTCTATTGGTGGCGTATTAGAATTGGTTGAGTATATGGAAAAATATTCACCAAACGCATGGATGTTAAACTATTCTAATCCAGCAGCCATTGTCGCGGAAGCGACTCGCCGCTTAAAACCGAATGCAAAAATCTTGAATATTTGTGATATGCCAATTGGTATTGAATCTCGTATGGCACAAATTGCAGGATTAAAATCACGCAAAGAGATGCGTGTCCGTTATTACGGTTTAAATCACTTTGGTTGGTGGACACAGGTTGAAGATTTACAAGGTAATGATTTACTGCCAGTTATTCGTAAACATGTTGCGGAACATGGGTATATTCCCAAAGTGGCAGGTGAGCCAGTTGAAGCGAGTTGGAATGATACATTCGGGAAAGCAAAAGATGTGTGGGCACTAGATCCATCAACGATGCCAAATACTTACTTGAAGTATTATTTGTTCCCTGATTATGTCGTTGCGCATTCTGATCCTCATCATACGCGTGCGAATGAAGTGATGGAACACAGAGAAAAGAATGTTTTCAATGCTTGTCGAGCCATTACAGCAGCAGGTAAATCATCAGCAGGCCATCTTGAGATAGATGAACACGCTTCTTACATTGTCGATCTTGCAACTGCGATCGCATTTAATACTCAAGAAAGAATGTTATTGATCGTTCCTAATAACGGATCGATTATTAACTTTGATCCTGAAGCAATGGTTGAGATCCCTTGTATTGTAGGAAGTCATGGACCAGAACCTTTAGTCATGGGAAAAATACCATTATTCCAAAAAGGGATGATGAGCCAGCAAGTTGCGGTTGAAAAATTAGTGGTAGAAGCGTGGATCGAAAAATCCTATTTGAAACTTTGGCAGGCCATTACGATGTCTAAAACAGTACCGAGTGCGACTGTCGCAAAAGCGATTTTAGATGATTTAATTGAAGCGAATAAAGATTATTGGCCAGAGTTAAAATAACGAGTAATTAATTACGAGTACATAAAAATAACCCTGTGTCTTAGTAAGATACAGGGTTTGGCTTTATTAATAAAGAAAAAACTAATAAAGTGAACAGGTTAGGCTTTATTTTCTGTTTGATTTTCTACTTTAATTTCAACTTCTTCAACTTGGAGAACTTCAGTTTGAGGTTTTGTAAGCAGACTCGCTTCTAGCTCATTTAAACGTTGTTCTAAACGATTAAGTTTTTCACGAGTACGTAATAAAACTTGAGTCTGTACATCAAACTCTTCGCGATTAACTAAATCCAACTTGTTTAATTGAGATTGCAGAACAGTGCGGATTTTTTTATCAATATCATCACCAAAATCTTTGATGCCTTGTGGCAGAACGTTTTGGATTTGGCGCGCTACTTGTTCAAGTTTTTTCGGGTCCAACATAGGAAATCCTCACAAATAAAATAGAAAGCTAGGGCTAAGTGTAATATGAGGGCTGAGGGAATAAAACCAGATATCAGGATTATTGTTACTTTTTTAGTATAAATAGTTAAATAATCGTATGTCATAAATTGATTATGTGATTAAACAAGTATTGTCGTGGATTGATGATTGCCTCTTATAATTTTAAAGCGTATAGTTTCCTCGTTAATCTCAGGGCGGGGTGAAAGTCCCCACCGGCGGTAGATACTTGAATATTCAAGTAAAGCCCGCGAGCGCTTTGTATTGCCATTGTAATACAAAGGTCAGCAGATCCAGTGTGATCCTGGAGCCGACAGTTAAAGTCTGGATGGGAGAGAATAAAATAGCATCAGTAGGATCATTGTATCCATTCCTGTTGTTTCTGCTTATTATTTTTATTAAGCAGAGATCCACTCCTAAGACTGCCCTGGTTCTGGTAACTTTCATTAATTATTGAGGTTTTTTTACCATGAATCAGACGCTACTTTCCGAATTCGGTAATCCATTTGAGCGTGTTGAACTTGCTCTTAAAGCCCTTCGTGCTGGTAAAGGCGTGATGGTGCTCGATGACGAGAACCGCGAAAATGAAGGCGATATGGTTTTTGTCGCAGAAACAATGACTACAGAACAAATGGCGATGTCTATTCGTCATGGTAGTGGCATTGTATGCTTATGTATTACAGAAGAACGTCGTCAACAACTTGATTTGCCTATGATGGTGGAAAATAACACCAGCCATTTCCATACGGCATTTACAGTAACGATTGAAGCGGCGCAAGGTGTAACAACAGGGGTTTCGGCATCAGACCGTTTAACTACGGTACGAGCAGCCGCTGCTGATAATGCAAAACCAAGTGATTTAAATCGTCCTGGTCATGTATTTCCATTACGTGCGCAACCGGGTGGTGTGTTAACACGGGGTGGACACACTGAAGCATCGATTGATTTAGCAACATTAGCTGGTTTTAAACCTGTTGCTGTGTTGTGCGAGCTGACGAACGATGATGGCACAATGGCAAGAGCACCTGAAGTGATTACTTTTGCTAAAAAGCACAATATGCCTGTGCTAACTATTGAAGATTTAGTGGCTTATCGTCTTCGTGAGGAGAAAAAAGCTGGCTGAAATTAACATGTTATAACTGACACTGAAAACACACACACTTATTCAAGCCACTTAAAAAAACTTAAGTGGCTTTTTCATATTTTTTGAATAACTATTTCATACTTCTTTGACTATATTTCAAGTAGGAAGGCGCTATGCTAACGCCATAAGATCACAAGCCATAAGAGGTGATTATGGACACAAAAATGATGCCAGCGCTGTTTATTGGGCACGGTAGCCCAATGAATGTATTAGAAGACAATACATATACTCGCCTCTGGTCAAAATTAGGGGAAACGCTTCCTCAACCTAAAGCGATTTTAGTCATTTCAGCCCATTGGTATACCGATGGAACTTACGTAACAGCAATGTCGCAACCAAAGACAATTCATGATTTTTATGGGTTTCCAGCTGAGTTATACGCAATAGAATACCCGGCACGAGGCTCGATAGGTTTAGCTGCATTGATAGAAGATCTGATTGATCCGATTAAATTAAAACTCGATATGGACCAATGGGGATTAGATCATGGAAGTTGGGGAATACTCGAAAAAATGTATCCCAACGCGAATATTCCTGTTGTTCAATTAAGTATTGATGCACACCAATCAGCGCAATGGCACTATGAGTTAGGGCAAAAGCTGGTTGAATTACGCAAAGAAGGTGTTTTGGTTATTGGTAGCGGTAATATCGTTCACAATTTAAGAATGATGGATTGGCAAAATAGCAATGCAACGCCTTATCCTTGGGCATTAGCCTTTAATGAGGCAATCGAAAACAGCTTACGAAGCGATAAAGTACCAGAAGTACTATTTACGATTTTATCAACAGAAGAAGGGCGATTGGCACATCCTACTCCCGATCATTTTTTACCTGCGTTGTATCTATTAGGTTTAAAACAAACGGGTGAAAAGGTAACAGTGCTGAATAATGATATTGTGAATAAATCACTAAGTATGATGACGTTTCAAATTGGATAAAATCACCCAATAAAACCTATTGATATAAGCAAAAGGCTAAATTCCTTTTATGGAATTTGGCCTTTTTTATTGATAACGAAACCTATTTTGAATAAAAAACACCTTACCGCTTATAAGCAATAAGGTGCTCAACATGATTTTAAGATTTCTATTAATCTAAAATAATATGTGGATAGAAGCGTGAGAGATCTTGCGTGATAAGCTCTTTATCTTCTCTAATGCAAATACCCGCAGATTGATCATTAACCAGCCAGCTACCAATTAAGGTATAGCTATCGCCAAATTTCGGCAGTGGGTGGAAATCTTGGACAATAAAGCCTTCTTCACCGTAGGGACCATCTGCGACAGCAATATCTTTACCATTTTCAACAATACGAATATTTGCACCTTCGCGTGAAAACAATGGCTTGATAACATAGCGTGATAATGACTCAGGCGCTTTGCCATCATAAAAATAAGCAGGTAGAAGATTAGGGTGTTTAGGGAACATTTCCCACAGCATTGGCAGTAATGCTTTATTGGAAATAATACTCTTCCAAGATGGTTCTAACCAACGAATACCTGCATCAGCTAATTTAGTTGAGAAGTCTTCGCGGAACATAAATTCCCATGGGTAAAGTTTAAACATATTGCTGATGATTTGATCTTGTAGATCGGTTAACTCACCACGTTCGCCTAAACCCAGATCTTCAATAAAGACAAAGTCAGTCGTGACTTGAGCTTCTTCAGCACAATCTTGTAAATATTGAACGGTACCGCGATCTTCGTCAGTGTCTTTGCAACAAGACATATGCAGATAACGCATTCCATATTGATCACGTAGCTCAGCAAAGCGATCAATTAACTTTTCTTGAATACTATTAAATTGATCAGCATTCTGCGGTAAACGGCCTGCGTTAACTTGATCTTCAAGCCAGATCCATTGAAAAAAAGCAGATTCATACAGTGAGGTTGGAGTATCTGCATTATTTTCTAACAGTTTTGCTGGACTTCTACCGTCATAGGCTAAATCAAGACGTGAATAGAGTGAAGGTTGAGATGATTTCCAAGAGTCACGCACAAAATCCCAACAGTGACGCGGGATTTGAAAACGTGTTAATAACTCTTCACTATTGGCGACTTTATCCGCGACTTGTAGGCACATCTGATGAAGCTCTTCCGTGGTTTCTTCTAACGTTTCCACCTCTTCCATTGAGAATTGATAATAAGCATCTTCAGACCAATAAGGTTCGCCATACATGGTATGAAAGTTAAAACCAAATTCAGTCGCCTTTTCACGCCAATCCGGGCGTTCAATAATATTTTCACGTTTCATGGCGTTAATTAACCACCTGAACGGTAAGAAGATGAGCCGGTTGAGCTACGGTTATTATTTGTTGCATTGGTACGTTGAGCTGCTGCTTGTCGTGATACGGTATTACCAAAGCCACCACGCGTAATGGTTGAAGTTGTTGAAGGTTTTGGGGTCATAGCTGTTTTGGGGACGTTCATCTGACGGCCACCCACAGCAGGACCATAGTTACGGCCTGTCGCATCCACAAATTTACCATTTGCAGGGCTTGTTGGATTACGTGAACTAAATAAAGGTTGCGCTGGTGCGCCACCGCCCATAAGGCGTCCCATCATATAGCCTGCCATTAATGGCATAAAGAAGCTACCACCTGAGTTAGCTTGTGCCATTTGCGAGCTATCTGGATTTAAATTATTTGCATTTTCAGTACTAACAGGTTGCCCATCAATTGAGGCTGTCTGCGTACATTGTGCATCACCAAACTCAGCGACACAGTCTTCTAATGTTGCGTATTTAGGTGCTGTACGCTGTGCTTCTTGCAATGCTGTACGATAAGAGTCTTCACACTGCGCTGCTTGTGAAGGATTGGCTTGAGCACATTCTTGTGCATTCATATACAGTGAAACTGTTTCATCACTCTCTTCACATCCTGAAAGCGCGAATACAGCAGTGATGGCGATTGCAACAGGCGCCAGACGATAAGGACGAAATGCTTTACGGAAAGCATCACGATTAATCGATTTGGTACGTTTCATTGGCATATTGATAAGATCCATAAAAGGTAAAACGTTCAAAATAAAAGCTAGGATAGGATAAATAGTCTAGAAAATAAATAAGAAACGCCTAATCATCAGGGATAACCAGAAATTTGTGATCTTTATAAGGTTAAGTGTTATGGAATTAGGTAAATCTTCTCTTTTTAACTTAATTGTGATTAAGGTATTGGGTAATACAAGAAGATAAATATTGTCGACAATTCAAATTAATACATAACTCAACATCTTATTGTAAAAATACAACATAAAAAAAACCGCTTATCAGTTTATCGCTGAAAGCGGTTTTTTAATATGACTAATTGATTAATTTAAAGCTTAAGGTCTCACGTTTAGCGTAGGATTTGTTAACGGGCGAATAATGCTATCTGGTGAAGTTGAAACTTCTTCCCCTAGTGCATTATTGAGCTGAATTAAGTCATTTTCGTTTAATGTGCCACGTGCATATTCAATATTTAATTGGTTAATTAAATAGTCATAACGTGCGTTTGATAATTTCTGTTTTGCATCGTAAAGCGTGGTAGTGGCATTTAACACATCAACGATAGTACGAGTTCCCACTTGGTAGCCAGCTTCGGTTGCATCTAATGAACTTTGCGCAGAAACAACGACTTGTTGATACGCTTTGATGCTACTGATTGATGCAGAAATATTGTTATAAGAAGAACGCGCAATTTGAACGATAGAACGGTAAACAGATTCTAATTGTTCACTTGCACTGGTAAATCCATATTGTGCTTGTTCAACTTGTGAGCTTGTTCTGCCACCGGTATATAGCGGAATGCTAACAGACAAACCAATACTATTTTGACCGCTGTAACTATTGCGACTATTACCTGCCGTTGCTGGAGGTAATGCGCTACCGTGACTATGGCTATTTGATACACCTGTTGATGCATTTAAATCGACAGTTGGTAAGTGGCCAGCTTGGGCTAATCGAATATTTTCGCGTGCTAAATCTTGGCCCAAACGTGCACTTAATAAACTTAAGTTACGTTCTTCCGCATCTTTTAGTAGTTTATCAATAGAGTCTGGTGATGTTGTTGAAAAACGACTGATGTTTAGAGATGCAAGATTTATGTAATAGATGCCACTGACTTGGCGTAGTTTTTCTAATGCATTATCTAATTGATTTCGGCCAGCGACCTCTTGTGCCAGTACGCTATCGTAATTTGCACGCGCATTTTGTACGTCAGTAATAGCCACTAACCCTACGTTAAAACGTTGTGTTGTTTGATCTAACTGGCGGTAGACTTGTTCTTTTTGCGCTTCGATAAATGATAATGAATCGATAGCACGCAAAACATCAAAATAAGCAGTAGCTGTATCTAAAATCAGTTTTTGCTGACTAGTTTGATAAGTGACATCGCTCATGCCCGCTGTTTTTTCTTGCAGGTTTAATTGGCGCCATAACGACATGTTAAACACGCTTTGAGTCAGCGTTAAGCTTGCCCCGATAGAATTAGATTCGGTATCTCTTGCATCACGGTAGCCACTTTTATAATCAGCAGATGCACCTAATCCTAACTGTGGTAATAATGAGCCACGAGCTTCATTAATTTTTTCAAAAGCTTGATTTCGTTCCGCTAATGACTTACGTAACTCAGGGTTACTGTCCTTTGCTTTTTGATAAACTTGAAGCAGATCCTCAGCCTGGCTTGCAGAGCTGAATCCTGCCAAACTCATCGTGATCAAAAGAGAGAGCAGTTTTTTCATTTTAATTCCTTGTTGCAACAGTTTCGCTGAGTTGCCTCTGTTAATCTTGATTGGGGATAATTCTAGCAGATTGTTTCCCTAAGTAGGGGTAGCCATTTGTGCCATATCCTTTTATTTTAGATTAACTTTACATGAATTGTTGGCAAATTTCTTTAAATCTGTATTAAACGTAAGCGATAAAAAAGACTCTTAAATATAACTTAAGGAACATTGTATGAAGAAAAGGGAAAATATACCATTTTTATACGGTCAGAATGCGGTGAAATTGTTAGGTAAACGAGATTTATACAAAAGCTTTTTCCGTATGACTGAATATCGCTTTAAGCATCGTTTGTTTGAAGGAGGGTGGAGTGAAGAAGTCAAACGTGAAGTATTTGAGCGAGGCAATGCGGGTGTTTTGTTAGCTTATGATCCTAAACGTGATGAAGTCGTATTAATTGAGCAAATTCGTATTCCTGCGTATGAAACTAGCGAGACACCTTGGTTACTTGAAGTGGTTGCAGGTATGGTTGAACAAGGCGAAAGCCCAGAAGATGTTGTTAGACGTGAAGCCCTAGAAGAAGCTGGTGTTGAAGTGGGGCGGTGTGAGCCCATTATCAGTTACCTCTCTAGCCCTGGAGGCACCAGTGAAAGAATGTATGTTTATGTAGGCGAAGTTGATGCAACTACCGCAAAAGGCATTCATGGATTAGCTTGTGAGAATGAAGATATTCGCGTTCATGTTGTCAGCAGAGAACAAGCTTATCTTTGGGTTGAAGAAGGCACTATTGACAATGCTGCATCCGTTATTGCGATTCAATGGTTACAACTTCATCATGTCGCGTTAAGGACGCGTTGGTTAGCCATTTAATGCATTAATCAATCATTAAGGGGTGTTTTTAATAATATTATCAAGTAGAGTAATTATCTCTAAGTATACGATATCAAATGAATTAAATTGTAAAATGAAGTGAAAAAAACGTGATTGAAAGCGAGAATATTTCTCACTAATCTTTTGAAATGTGTATTAGTTGGCAGATCTTTACTACGAAAATACGTTAACATAACGGCTAATGAGAGTGAAACAAGGAAACCTTTTGGAAAGCCAGTTTGAATTATCGGTGAAACACAAAAACACCGTAAGAATATTACAAATCACAGACACCCACCTCTTCGCTAATGTGGAAGATACTCTGCTGGGCATTAATACCTATCGTAGTTATCATGCTGTATTAAATGCAATTAGAGAACAGGGCCTTGAGGTTGACTTGATTGTTGCGACAGGTGATTTAGTCCAAGATCAAACCTTTGATGCTTATCAGCATTTTGCTGATGGCATTGCGACGCTAACACCGCCTTGTGTTTGGTTGCCAGGTAATCATGACTATCAGCCTGCGATGATTGATGCATTAAATCAAGCAGGTATTTTGTCGGCAAAACAAGTGTTGATTGGTGATAGTTGGCAAATGCTATTATTAGATAGCCAAATTCAAGGGGTTCCTCATGGGGAGTTATCGGATTGTCAGCTAGATTGGCTAACACGCTGTCTTGAAAGCCAAAAACACAGAGATACAATTATTTTGTTGCATCATCATCCTATGCCTTCTGGGTGTACATGGCTAGATCAACACAGTTTAAGAAACTCTCAAGAATTGGCGGAACGTTTAAAAGGTCACACTCAGGTGAAAATGATGCTTTGTGGTCATATTCATCAAGAAATGGATGAAATGTGGAATGGTATTCGTATGCTGGCAACACCGTCCACTTGTATCCAGTTTCGACCTCATTGTACGAATTTTACATTAGATACTGTTTCTCCAGGTTGGCGCTATTTAGAAATGTCGCTCTCATCGGATGAAAAAGGGAAAGTTGAGACGCAGGTCTATCGGTTAGCAGGTACTGAATTTTGCCCTGATCTTGATGCGGATGGCTATTAAGTTATGCCTCGTATTCTCTATTTACATGGCTTTAATAGCTCACCCAAATCGGCTAAAGCTCAAGCTTTTCGGCAATGGTTAGAAGTAGCACATCCTGAAATTGAACTATTAATACCTCAATTGCCGCCTTATCCCAAAGAAGCGGCTCAACTCATTGAAACACTAGTCAAAGAGAGTGTAGATGATAAGCTTGGGTTAATTGGTTCATCATTAGGTGGCTATTTATCTATTTGGTTATCTCAGCGTTTTAATTTACCTGCGGTTGTTATTAATCCCGCTATTCGTCCTTTTGAATTATTACAAAACTTCTTAGGTGAAAACGAAAATCCCTATACACATCAAAGGTATAGATTAGAACTTCATCATATGGATGAGTTACTTGCTTTGCGTATTCCTGCAATTACATCACCCGAACTTATTTGGTTGCTTCAACAAACTGGAGATGAAATACTTGATTATCGTCAAGCTGTCTCATATCTTGGCGCGTGTAGGCAAACCGTAGAATCGAATGGAAATCACGCATTTGTGGGTTTTGAACGTTTTTTTCCGAAAATTATTCAATTTTTAAAGATAATTTAGCCTTTCGGTCAATTAACCTGTAAAACGTAGGTTGATGCATTTACCCGAAAATTAATATCATATTGCCGCAAACACCTGTTATTATAAACAGCATTTTCTAACAGCGAACCGCAGATTAAAACAATGACTCAATCAAGTTATAACGCAAAGGATATTGAGGTTCTTAATGGTCTAGAACCAGTACGTCGCCGTCCTGGTATGTACACGGATACGACTCGGCCGAACCATTTGGCACAGGAAGTGATAGATAATAGCGTGGACGAGGCGCTTGCGGGACACGCGTCGAAGGTCGATGTCATTTTATATGAAGATCAATCTATCGAAGTTATCGATAATGGGCGAGGAATGCCTGTCGATATCCATCCTGAACTTAACGTCTCTGCTATCGAGTTGATCCTTGCTCACCTCCACGCCGGAGGAAAATTCTCTAATAAAAACTATCAATTTTCCGGTGGGTTACATGGTGTAGGGATCTCGGTTGTTAACGCACTTTCTAAGCGTATTGAAGTGACTGTTCGTCGGGATGGTAAGATTTATCAAATAGCCTTTGAAAATGGCGATAAAGTCGAAGAGTTGCACGAGATTGGCACCTGTGCAAAACGAGATACAGGAACGAGTGTACATTTTTGGCCTGATGGCTCTTACTTTGATGTTCCCCGTTTTTCGTCTAAAAGCTTATCTCATGTACTAAAAGCAAAAGCCGTATTATGCCCCGGAGTTAATGTCTCTTTTGTTGATAAAGTGAATAAAACACAAGAAAATTGGTGCTATGCTGATGGTTTAACCGATTATTTAAGTGAAGCTGTTGCTGAATTTATTCGCCTTCCTGAAGAGCCTTTTACTGGAAAATTTGAAGGGGATAATGAGGCTGTTGAATGGTCTATGTTATGGCTACCAGAAGGTGGCGATTTACTCACTGAAAGTTATGTTAACTTAATCCCGACTGTTCAGGGGGGGACACACGTTAATGGTTTACGCCAAGGTGTGTTAGATGCAATGCGTGAATTCTGTGAATTCCGTAATTTACTCCCAAGAGGCATTAAATTAACTGCTGACGATACATGGGAGCGTTGCGCTTATGTATTATCAGTCAAAATGCAAGATCCTCAATTTGCAGGGCAAACCAAAGAGCGACTCTCTTCAAGACAAACCAGTGCATTTGTTGCAAGTGCTGTAAAAAATGCTTTTAGCTTATGGTTAAATCAGAATGTTCAAGTTGGTGAATTACTCGCTGACATGGCCATTAGTAGTGCTCAGCGTCGTATGCGAGCGGCAAAAAAAGTGGTGAGAAAAAAACTCACCTCTGGACCTGCACTACCCGGAAAATTAGCAGATTGTACATCTCAAGATTTACGGTATACCGAACTCTTTTTAGTTGAAGGGGACTCTGCGGGAGGTTCTGCTAAGCAAGCGCGAGATCGTGAGTACCAAGCGATTATGCCACTGCGAGGTAAAATTCTAAATACATGGGAAGTCTCTTCTGATGAAGTGCTTGCTTCACAAGAGGTACATGATATTTCTGTAGCCATTGGCATGGATCCTGATAGTGATGATTTAAGCCAATTACGTTACGGTAAAGTGTGTATTCTTGCGGATGCGGACTCCGATGGTTTGCATATTGCAACACTATTATGTGCGTTATTTGTGCGTCATTTTCCTGCACTTGTTAAGGAAGGGCATGTTTATATGGCAATGCCACCACTTTATCGTATCGATTTAGGTAAAGAAGTTCATTATGCCCTTGATGAATCAGAGAAAAATGCCATTTTACAACGATTAAGTCGTAAAAAAGGAAAACCTAACGTACAGCGCTTTAAAGGATTGGGGGAGATGAACCCACTTCAATTGCGTGAGACAACGCTTGATCCTAATACGCGTCGTTTAGTGCAATTGGTGATTGATGATGAAAATTATCAAGAAACCTTAGGCATGATGGATATGTTGTTAGCGAAAAAACGCTCTGAAGATCGCCGAAATTGGTTACAAGAAAAAGGCGATGAAGTTGACATCGAAGTGTAATGGATACCACAAGAGTCTGAGGAAAATATTGAATGAGTGAATTGACTCATGATGGTGTAGAGCGTCAACCGCTCCACTTATTTACAGAGAATGCCTATCTCAACTATTCCATGTACGTCATTATGGATCGTGCATTACCTTTTATTGGAGATGGGCTAAAACCCGTGCAACGTCGTATTGTTTATGCGATGTCTGAGCTCGGTTTAAATAATAGTGCCAAATTTAAAAAATCAGCTCGTACTGTTGGTGACGTGCTAGGTAAATATCACCCACATGGTGATAGCGCATGTTATGAAGCAATGGTACTTATGGCTCAGCCTTTCTCTTATCGTTATCCGTTGATTGACGGGCAAGGTAACTGGGGGGCACCGGATGATCCAAAATCTTTCGCAGCCATGCGTTATACCGAATCACGCCTTTCTAAATATTCACAAACTTTATTGAGTGAATTAGGACACGGAACGGTAGATTGGATCCCTAACTTTGACGGCACAATGCAAGAGCCGAAAATGTTGCCAGCACGTTTACCCAATATCGTTCTTAACGGTACGACAGGTATTGCTGTTGGGATGGCAACAGATATTCCGCCGCATAATGCGCGCGAAATTGGGCAAGCCTTAGTGATGCTTTTAGATAATCCTGATGCAGGATTATCTGATGTAATGCAACATGTTCAAGGCCCTGACTATCCGACTGAAGCGGAAATTATTACGGCTCAAGACGATATCAAAAAGATTTATAAAACAGGGCGTGGCTCTGTCAGAATGCGAGCTATTTGGCAAAAAGAAGAAGGATGCGCGGTTATCACTGCGTTACCTCATCAAGTCTCTGGTGCCAAAGTGCTTGAGCAAATCGCATCACTGATGCGAGCAAAAAAATTACCTTTAGTTGAAGATTTACGTGATGAATCTGATCACGAAAATCCGACAAGACTTGTTATTGTACCTCGTAGTAATCGTGTTGATTTAGAACAAGTCATGTACTACTTGTTTGTGAATACTGATTTAGAAAAGAGTTATCGCGTTAACCTGAATATGATTGGGTTAGATAACCGACCGGCAGTAAAAGGATTACTGACTATTTTAAACGAATGGTTAGTTTATCGTCGCCAAACAGTCACAAATCGTCTGAATCATCGTTTAGAAAAAGTGTTACGTCGCTTAGAAATTCTTAAAGGCTTATTAATTGCTTATCTCAATATTGATGAAGTCATTGAGATTATTCGTCATGAAGATGAGCCAAAAGTAGAATTGATGCGTCGCTTCGAGCTATCTGATATTCAAGCAGAGGCTATTTTAGAGTTACGTTTGCGTCATTTAGCAAAACTTGAAGAGATGAAATTAAAAGGCGAAAGTGATGAACTTGAAAAAGAACGCGATAGTATCGAGAAATTACTAAGTTCACCACGTCGTTTAAATACGTTACTGAAAAAAGAGATTGAAGCAGACGCAAAAGAATTTGGTGATGATCGTCGTTCGCCAATTCGCCCTCAAGAAGAGGCGAAAGTAGTGAATGAACAAGATATGTTGCCATCAGAGCCAGTGACTATTGTGCTTTCTGAAATGGGGTGGGTACGTAACGCTAAAGGTCATGATATTGATCCTAGAGGTATGAGTTATCGTGCTGGGGATAGTTATCATAGTGCTGTACGTGGTATGAGTAATCAACCTGTTCTATTCCTTGATTCTACAGGAAGAAGCTACACGTTAAGTCCGAATGATATGCCTTCTGGGCGAAGTCAAGGCGAGCCATTAACAGGCAAATTAACCTTCCCACCAGAGGCTAGCGTGAAATACATGTTAGCTGGCAGTGCAGGGCAGGAATATTTACTGGCAACAAAAGAAGGCTACGGTTCTGTTCTCTCTTATGATGAGATGGAAACAAAAAATAAAACAGGTAAAGGGTTGCTGACCGTTTCGCAAGAAACAGAATTACTTGAGCCATTCTTAGTTGATCCACAGAAAAAGAATAACCGGTATTGGCTTATTATCATCACGGATAAAACACGTATTTTAGCCATTTCAGCAGAACAACTGAATGAAATGAACAAAAAAGGACGTGGGACTCGTTTAGTTGCGTTAGGCAAAGAGCAAGGTGATGTGGTTGAGCAAACACTGTTAGTACCTAAAGATGAAGCATTAATCTTTACTGTTGATGGTCAACAGGAAGTGCTTAAAGCAGAAGAAATCAACTATTTTAGCGGTAATGCGGGTGATGAACCTATTCCGTTAAAACATCTACATCCTGAAGCTGTTACAGTCATTATGTCTGAAAAAGGGCTTATTCGTTGCCAAAAAGGCCATAATATTGATGCTAAATCTGCTGGTTTTAAAGCTGGTGATGATTATTTTGATGCTGTAGAAGGCATGAGTAATCAACCTGTACACTTAATTGATACCTCAGGGCAAAGCTATACTGTTGATGTTGATGCCTTGCCTTCTGGTCGTAGCAAAGGTGATGCGTTAACTGAACGATTAAAAGTTCAGAAAGGTGCACAGCTACGTCATATTGTAATGGGCGAAAGTACTGATAAGATCTTAATGGCATCGGATGCGGGTTATGGTTTTATTTGTCAGATTGATGATTTAACTTCTAAAAATAAAGCAGGAAAATCACTACTGACTTTACCTGAAAATGCACTACCATTACCGCCACAACGCTTGAATGATGATCTTAGTGATCTCATTATGATCATTACTAAAGGCGGTAGGATGCTGATTTTTGAGGCTTCAGAATTACCGACGATGGTCAAAGGAAAAGGAAATCAGATGGTTTCAATTCCAGCTTCACAAGCTGCAAGTGGTGAGGATAATGTCGCTTGGTTACGTGTATTACCTGAAAATGCGTCAGTAACACTGCACTTTGGTAAACGTAAGCTGACTATGTCGATGGCTGAACTTGCTGGCTTCAAAGCAAAACGAGGGCGCCGAGGTACTTCTTTACCTCGTGGAGCTCAAGTTATTGATCATATTGATATTGAGTCGAATTAAATTTAATACTTAATAATATTGAGTGGGTCGGTTGACCCACTTCTATTTAGGACTTAGGACGCTAAAATTTATGTTAGCCATTATTCGAGGCATCATTGTCATTCTTTACACGATCCTAGTGGTGACTTTTGGAATGATTTATTGCATGTTTTCACCAAGAAATCCTAAACATGTTATGACATATGGTCGCCTATTCGGCAAATTGTCACATGTATTTGGCATTAAATTGGTTGAACGATTTCCAAAAGAAGCAAAAAGTTATGGCCCAAGTATTTATATTGGAAACCATCAAAATAATTTTGATATGGTGACAATGTCGAATGCGGTACAACCTAATACGGTAACAGTGGGGAAAAAAAGCTTAATTTTTATTCCTTTCTTTGGTCAGTTGTATTGGATCACCGGTAATATTTTGATTGATAGAGCAAATCGCTCTAAAGCTCATGGCACAATTTCACAAGTTGCCGATCAAATTAAAGCGAAGAAAATTTCAGTGTGGATGTTCCCTGAAGGAACGCGTAGCCGTGGTCGCGGATTATTACCGTTTAAGACAGGGGCTTTTCATGCAGCCATTCAAGCTGGCGTCCCTATTATCCCGGTTTGTGTCTCGACAACCCAAGGTAAAATAAAACTTAATCGCTGGAACAACGGCTACGTGATTGTTGAAATGTTGCCTCCGATTGATGTTTCAAAATACACTAAAGATCAAGTACGAGAATTAGCTGAAGATTGTCGCCAAATAATGAAAGCGAAAATTGAAGAGTTAGATAAAGAAGTTGAAGAAATGAATAAACGTGATTTCCCTGGTAAATTAAATTAACGCTTCTTATCTTTCTCTATTCTATGAATATAAGCCTGAAGACAGGCTTATATTGTTTCTAATTGATGAAAATACACTCTGTTATCAACTATTTTTAGGATTTATGTCACATCCGCGCTATTATGCTCCCATAATTTCATTTAAGTCCTTTTGTCTTTAAATCACAGCAGCTTTTTTCCTGTCCGTTTTTTTTAATTGTGTGATAGGAATATTTGTATTTTGTTGCGGAGAAAGTATGTCATTTAGTCGTCGCCAGTTTATTCAGGCTTCAGGCTTAGCGGTATGTCTGGGCTCAATATCTTCTTCTGTTCGTGCTGAATCAGTTAATGATAAAAAATTGCCAATACCGCCATTGCTCGAATCTCGCCATGGTCAGCCACTTTTTTTGACTTTGCAAAACGTGCATTGGGCGTTTAATGGTACGCAAAAAGTGCAGGTTTGGGGCATTAATGGCTCAACTCCAGGACCAACAATCAAAGTTAAAAGTGGCGATGATATAAAACTTATTTATAGTAACCGTCTTAATGAAGCTGTATCCATGACGGTAAGTGGTTTATTAGTTCCCGGCACACAAGTCGGAGGCGCAGCCAGATTAATGTCGCCAGGCGCTTATTGGTCGCCGGTATTACCTATTCGACAAAAAGCTGCAACGTGTTGGTATCACGCCAATACTCCCTTTAAAATGGCGCCTCACGTTTATAACGGGCTGGTGGGAATGTGGATTGTGGAAGATGACGAAAGTCGCTCCCTACCTTTACCCAAAGATTATGGTGTGAATGATTTTCCGCTGATAATTCAAGATAAACGAATTGATAATTTTGGTACACCGCAATATGACAAAGAAGCCGCAAGTGACGGTTTTTATGGTGATACGTTGCTAGTGAATGGGCGTGAAGATCCTTATATTGAAGTTTCTAGAGGTTGGATACGTTTACGTTTAGTGAATGCATCTAATGCTCGTCGTTATGAATTAACTGCAAATGATGGTCGATCACTTTACCTTATCGCCTCGGATCAAGGTTTATTAACATCTCCGGTTGAATTGAAATCCGTACCAATGGCTCCGGGTGAGCGGCGTGAAATATTGATTGATATGTCTGAAGGGGGCGAAGTCATCATTACAGCAGGGCAAAGTGCTGGTTTTATGGATAGACTTCGTGGTATTTTTGAACCTTCTGATTTACTACGTAATGCCAATGTACTCACTATTAAGCCGACCGGATTAATGTCATTAGTGACAGACAAGGCACCTGCGCAATTAGCAGTAGATGACACACAAATCACCACCTCTATTCAGCCTAGAACTATTCAACTGCATAACAGTCCTCCGGGAATAAATAATGCTCGTTGGGAGCTTTCAAGAATTGATTTAGTTGGCAAGCAGAATGGGTGGGAACGTTGGCTTGTCACCGTACCAACACCGCAACCTTTCCATATTGAAGGTGCCCGTTTTAAAGTAATTAACCATAATGGTCAGAAACCTGTACCTGCGGATTTTGGTTGGAAAGATACGGTTTGGATTGAAAGTCAGAGTGAGTTACTAGTGGAGTTAAAACAGCCTTCTTATTCCCACTTTCCTTTCTTGTATTACAGCCAGTTACTAGAAAATGCAGATAAAGGAATGGTAGGACAAATGGAAATCACGCCTGTAGAATAACAGCTTAGCAATAGCGCTAAATTAAATTAAAAGAAAAACAGTATTTTTAAAATAAAAGACTGTTTTTTTTATATCTAAATAATGCAGATTATATTTTTTCGACTAAAGTTAAATAGAGAATAATATTCTTATGTTTAATTTGTTAATTAATTTGGTGTGATTGTTTTTTTATCTACATTCTCTTTATTAAATTGATTTAAATATTGATATTAATAGAAATAATGTTGATTAAAATTAGTTTTAACTTTTTGTAATATAATGTATTGCGATCTAAATCTGTTTAATCTATCTGTTAATTTGTGATTGACTAGTCAATCTATCTATTTTTCTGGCATAAAATCATATTTTTGAGATGCCCTTCAAGTAATTATTTCTCTAGAAACAAGAGAATCTTTGCGTCTTTTGTTTTTGATCCTTAATAAACGTTATTAATTTTAATATAACTGAAGGTACAGAATGAACAAAGAAATAGCTTTAAGTCATCATCACAAA
Source organism: Proteus sp. G2300 (assembly GCF_009915965.1). NCBI lineage: Bacteria > Pseudomonadati > Pseudomonadota > Gammaproteobacteria > Enterobacterales > Morganellaceae > Proteus > Proteus sp. G2300. The sequence continues at coordinate 100,577 of NZ_JAABNK010000003.1, read as the reverse complement.
ATGAATAAAAAAAATAGAATAAATAAAAATATATTTCAACTCTCCCTTGTTGCATCCGCGTTACTTTTTTCTGGATATTCCATTGCATATTCAGAAGCTGGACAATTAGGTGATACAAAAAGTTGGGAAAGCCAAGAATATCAAAAAGACTGGGGCTTGGCGGCTATGAATGCCTCTCATGCTTATGCACTTGGTTTTCATGGGCAAGGTGCCAAAATCGGTGTAATGGACTCTGGTGCATTATTATCACATCCCGAATTGAATGATGCTCGGTTTCATGCTGTGAAAGCCAAAGGCCAATATGGTTCAACTGGCATGCGTTATCCTCAGGAAATGGGGGGGCATTATGAAAAAGGTCAGGTCTTTGATGTTGATGGAGGTTGGATCAAAGGTGTGAATGATACACACGGAACACATGTTACAGGCACCGTAGGCGCAAGCCGTGACGGTAATGGTATGCATGGGGTTGCATGGGGTGCTGATGTTTATTTAGGAAATACAGGCGCAACAGATAGTAATAACTATGGGCCTTACCAAGATTACACCTATTTCTATACGGGCTGGAAAGCCATGGTCGATGCAGGGGCTCAGGTAATTAATAATAGCTGGGGAACCAACCCTCGTATTATTAATCAAGATAAAACGTTGGGCCCAGATGGTGGTAATACAACCGTTCATATGCCAGTAGATACGACTGCGCAAACGGAATATGAATATTTCTACTTTAAAAAAGTCTATGGCGATAAACCTTCCTTTGTTGATGCGGCTTATGACGCAGTAAAAGGCACTAACGTTGTACAAGTCTTTACAACCGGTAACCGTGACTTTGCTCAACCTTATTATCGCCCTCTTTATCCTTACTTTAATCCTGAAGCAGAAAAACATTGGATTGCGGTTGCGGGACTGAAACAGAATGCGGACAAATCGGGTTATGAATTAGAAAAAATCTTCAATGAAGCGGGTAATGCGAAATGGTGGACGGTTGTTGCACCAGGTCGTTACATTTATTCGTCAATTGTTGATGAAGAGGGAAATGCAGGTTGGGATACCTTTAGTGGTACATCAATGGCAGCGCCCCACGTGACAGGTGCTATGGGCGTATTGATGTCACGTTACGAGTCGATGAATGCGATGCAAATACGTGATGTGATGTTTACAACAGCCAATCACCGTAATCCAGATGGCTCTTTATATGATAGCTGGACGGCAGCAGAAGGGACGCCAGATATACGTTATGGTTGGGGTACACCGGATTTAGATAAAGGGATGTATGGTCCAGGCCAATTCTTAGGTAAATTTGAATATAACCTAAGCATGACTCCACTTGATGTTTGGACAAATGATATTTCACAGACCGCATTAGATTTACGTGAACAAGAAGATCTTGCATGGTTTAAGGAATATACAGATAAAGGCATTGCAGCTGGCGGGGATTACAATCTAGGTACGGATTTTGTTATCAACGATGGTAACCCAGATCCAACTTCCCATATTATTAGCAAAGAAGATGCTGAAAAATGGCGTAAAGAGTATTACCAAAAACGTGCTGATGCTATTCAGGCTAAAATTAACGCGGGTTTATATGATGGTTCTCTCGTTAAAAAAGGTGAAGGTACATTAGTGATGACTGGCGATAATACTTATCGCGGTGGTACAACAGTTGAGCAAGGGACTTTATATGGCTTTACGGAATCATTTGGTACAGAAGCAGTTAATGTTAATGGTGGCAAATTAAGTGTGATTGATCGTTACAACGATACCTTTACACAACAAGGCCAATTAGCATCAAACGAAAGCCACAAAGCCAATATTAATATCAACGATAAAGGCACGTACTTAGTGACTGTTGGGCATGATGTTAATGTCGGAGATATGGCCTTAAATAAAGGGGCAAGTTTAGATATTGGTGCTGATAGTGAAGGTCAATTAAAAGATATCTACCTTAATAACACTGTCGCGACAGGCACCGTTAATGCTGACAATTTAGTTGATAATCGCACTAAAACGAAAATGTTAGCGAATAACGAAGTGACTTCGAATAATGATTATGCGTTATTTGATAAAAATATTTCCGTAAAAGACAACACAATTACAGGTACATTAAGTAAGAAAGAAAATACCTCTTTAGCCACATTTGCGAATAATGAAAATGGGCGATCTATTGCTAATACGTTAGATAACACAGGCAGTGGCGATTTATTCAATGCTGTATTACCAATGAATGAAAAAGATCTGAATAAGACTTATGGATCATTGGGCAGTGATATGTACCTTAATGCTAACAGTGCAAGTGTAGTGAATGTGTTAGGTTTAACACGCACTGTGAAAGATCAAGCAATGGGGATTGGGCAAGGCCGTTATGCTAAATTGGATAATAGTAATGCACGTATTTGGATGACGGGTATTGGACAATGGGGCAATGCTGATTATGGTCATAGTAATATCGATGTTGATTTTTATGTCGGTTTATTAGGTGCAGAAATAGATGTGACCGAAAATACCAAAGCAGGCCTCTTCTTTGGTGCAGGTTCAACCAAATATAAAGGGAATGAACACGGTAAAATAGATAGCAACGATATCCATATTGGTGCTTATGGTGTGTCTAATCTACTTGATGTGGCTTCATTAAATTATGGTTTTACACATACTCACCAAGATAGAGATGCTAAAAGAACACTTTGGGTAGGACAAAATGCAGGTTATAACTCTACAAGTTATGATGCAAAAATTACTCAAATTTTCTTAGAAGGTGCTTATACTCAATTTAATACTAATCAGTACTCTATTGAGCCATATGCAGGATTCAGTTGGTTACGTGTATCAACCGATGATATCAATGAAAATGTTGGTAATATGAAATTTACCACTAAGACTGATTCACAAGATATTCAAGTAGGTACTATTGGTTTACGTGGTGGATATCCATTTATGGCTGGTAACGTTAATATGGCATTAAAAGGCGATATTTCTGCAAGTCATTTATTTGGTGATAACCGCCCTGAATCACGCCTCTTCTTATCTCATTCCGGAGATACAACTTTACGTGGTGGCAAACTGGATAATCTGTTTGGTGTTGGTGTAGGTGTTGATGCGCAATTAAGTAAATCAACGACTTTCGGGCTTTCTTACCAAGGCCAATATAATAGTGATGTAAGTTCAAGTGGTATTAATGCAACACTAAAAGTTAATTTCTAATTTTATTTAGGTTGTTTTCTATAAAAGGCCCTTAGTGATAAGGGTCTTTTTTTGTATGAAAAAGTAGGAAAATAAAGGATTGTTTGACTATGAAATAAGGAGTCATTATGAATGTGAAGTCTATTAGTTTTCAAGCTAACTCGATAAAAAATATCGATGTAATTCAAAAAGAAAAATATAAAATAAAAAATGAAATTAATAGTGTGTTAAACAGTTTTAGTTGTTTTTATGTAGGAATGGAAAATAAAAGCTTTTCATCTAAGATATCTTTTTTTATAAAGAAAATATTTAATTTAAAAACTGATTTAACTTTTTTGTTAGATAAACATCAACATGTTAAGGTAAATGATTTATTCACTCTTTTTGCTGGAGGTGAAAAGATAAAATATAAGAATTGTAGATTAATAAACTCTGATTTTATTAGTTTTAAGAGAGCATCATTAGATTCGTTTTTTTTAAGTTTAAATACGGCAATAAAAAATGATTGTCATGATAATGCTAAAAAACTAATACAAAATTATCTCTATGAAAAATCTAAAACGAAAGGAGACTTTATTACTATAATGAGCATCTCTCTGGATGTGATTAATAATTATCAAAGAGAAAAATTTGAACAGTTGAGTAGACATAGTTCAGAATGCGCTAGTATGCTAAATTATATTAACTTTAATTATAGGCAGTATATTGATACTGCAATAGATTATGCTTGTAAGGAGCTTGATGGAAAAAAATATAATAAAATAGATAATTCAATAATGTATTTAGTTAATACAATGCATGATATTTACTCGATGGAGATGGAGAAAAATTTTATTATCAATATAACTAAGTGTTTTATTGATAAAGCAGTCAAGTATAATGTTGGAAATTATAATAATAGTAGTTTTAGAAAATATATATTAAACCTGTTAACAAATAAATTGAAAAATAATGAATGCGTCAATAAATTTATAGATAATATGCTTAATTCGGGATTATTAGAATACGATAATATTGTTAAAGAGGAAGAAAAAACAGCAGGGGATGAATGTTTTATATCTGAGTATAATAGAAAGATGAAAAATTTATTTAGTAAGAATAAAAACAGTGATGAAATGAAAAATAATATTGCCAATATTATTAGAGATAATTATGAGGTAATTTTAAATAAAATGAAAAACAATTCTAATTATCTTGAGAATGAAAGGGTTTTATTGGATGTTATTGATTATTTAAAGAGTGATAATGATTGGAGTTTCAATTTTGTATAAATAGGTTATTCCTCTTTAATAAATATTATTAAAGAGGATTTTTTATTTAACTCAATGCCACTTTAATGCCTAATCCAATCAGTACCACACCCAGTACTTTATCAATGCTTTTTTGGACTCTGTTAAGCACTTTTCTTACTGGTGCGCTTTGAATTAATAAAACCAATAATGGCCAGTAAACGACGGCTAATCCCCAAATAATAAAGGCATACCACAACTTTTCGCCGATGCTGGAATCAACACTTAATACTTGAGTGAAAACGGCAAGAAAGAACAAGGTTGCTTTAGGATTAAGCAAATTACAGAGAAAACCTTGCATAAAGGCTTTCTTAAAACTGACTTGTGAATGTTTATCAGTTTTTTCATTAATCGAATGATTAGATTTTGAGAGTAAGCTCTGAAAACCAATCCATAGTAAGTAGATGGCACCTGCATATTTCAAAATAGAAAAGAGCCAAGGTGTTGTTGTAATCAGAACAGCAATACCTGCAACACAATATGACATATGTACAAGCAATGCCGCCACAATGCCCATTGCTGTCATCATTGCTGCAGATCGTTGATAACGTGCCGCATTTTTTACAACGAGAAAAAAGTCAGGACCTGGTGAGATCATGCCAAGTAAAGCTATTGTAAAAACGACTAAAGAAGTTTCAAGCATAATAGCGCCTTGTATATAACAATATTATAATGATTGAATCTTATATGATTAAGTTAACACTTCGAGTATAAAGCAATTATTTATTATCAAGGAAGCATAATTTGTATCGACTCAGGTTTTAGCTTTACGTATAGTGTGAGCAGTTTTTTTCCCATCTTTACCCGTAGGTGTGTAAATGAATATTAGTTTAATCGCAGCATTAGCGATGGATCGCATTATTGGTATGGAAAAGGCAATGCCTTGGACATTACCAGGTGACCTCGCATGGTTTAAAAAGAATACGTTAAATAAACCCGTTATTATGGGCCGGGTGACTTATGAATCTATTGGACGTCCTCTACCAAATCGTCTTAATATTGTTTTAAGTAGCCAACCAGGAACAGATAGTGACGTTGTTTGGGTTAAGTCTGTAGACGAAGCTTTACAAGCTGCTGAAAATTATGATGAAATTATGGTAATCGGTGGTGGTAAAGTGTATGAGCAATTTTTACCTATGGCTAATACACTTTATCTAACACACATCGATGCTGAAGTAATTGGTGATACAACATTCCCTGATTATGAGCCTGATGAATGGGATTCTACCTTTATGGAATATCATGAAGCAGATGAAAACAATTCTCATAACTACTGCTTCGAAATATTAAAAAGAAGAAAATAACAAGAATTAAATAAAAAGGGAGATTAAATATCTCCCTTTTTATTATTCCTATCTTATTAATATAAGAATTATAAGAAATAAGATTTATTATTCTAACTAAGAATTTTATTTATAAAAAAACATTATTTAAAGGTAATCATTATTTATATTTTAATAAACTCATTTTATAAGGATAATATATGAGATATTAATCAATATAGAGATTTTTTATTCTTAATATTGTAATTTTTCCTACTTATTTATTGTCGAAAAAAAATAATTTATTGATTAATAAGGTTTTATTCTTGTCTTTTTTTGTGTTGTTCGTTTTTGTATGAAAAATGTTCTCTTTAGTATCAAAAAAAGTAAATTAGGTAAAAAGAAATAAAGCAGAATGGCAAAGCGCAAAAATAGAGCATTTATTTCTTGCGCTTGAAATGAAGATAATGAAAAGGGTTACTTAGGTGCAGATAGACTAGCTTGAGTGAAATATTGTTTATCTTCCCAGCGCAAGCAAGTGAGGTTTCCTCCCCAGCAACACCCTGTATCGAGAGCATATACATTATCAGGGGTGCCTTTTCCTTCAAGAGAGGCCCAATGGCCAAAAATAATGCTATAACCTTCAGGAAGCTGACTCGGTAAATCAAACCAAGGTTTTAATGGTGCAGGGGCTTCTAATGGTTTGTCTTTACAAATCATATCCAACTGACCATTAGGAAAACAGTAGCGCATTCGAGTGAATGCATTGGTACTAAAGCGTAGTCGTGCTAAACCTGTGAGTTCTGATGACCAATTATTGGGGAGATCGCCATACATTGAGTTAATGAATAAAGGATAACTATCACTGCTTAAAATGGCTTCCACTTCACGGGCACACATCTTAGCGGTTTCTAAATCCCACTGCGGTGTGATCCCAGCATGCGCCATAATCATTTTCTTTTCTTCATCGACTTGTAGTATTGGTTGGCGTCTTAACCAATTAATTAATTCATCGGCATCTGGGGCACTGAGTAATTCATTAAGTTTATCTCTTGGTTTATTTCGACTTATTTTTGCAAATACACCTAGAAGATGAAGATCATGATTACCTAAAACAAGCTTTAAAGACGAGCCTAAGCTTTTTACAAAACGTAGCACTTCAAGTGAATGAGGGCCTCGAGCAACAAGATCACCCGTTAACCACAATGTGTCTTTTGTAGGATCAAAACTCACTTTATCCAGAAGGTGGCGCAGTTCATAGTAACACCCGTGAATATCACCAATTAAATAAGTTGCCATAATTAATTTATCAATGTTGGAAGTGCAAGGCGGAAAACAGGGATCTCGATTTGAAATAATCGCCCGTCAGTATCAATCATTTCATAATGGCCTTCCATTGTTCCCATCGGTGTTTCAAGAACAGCACCACTGGTATAACGGTAGTGAGTACCTGGTTCAATTAATGGTTGCTCACCGACAACACCTTCACCTCGAACCTCCGTCGTATTACCTAGTGCATTAGTAATTAACCAGTAACGGCGCAGGAGGCGAATTGCACATTTATTCAAATTATGAATTGATACAGTATAAGCAAATACATAGCGTTCATCTTCGGGAGATGATTGGCTTTCAATGTAAACACTTTGTACTTGTATCGCCACTTTTGATGAGGTGAACATAATGCCTCCTGTCTCTGGCTTTATCTTATGCTTGTGTCTCTTGCTTTTGCGATAACCAGTTTGCTACTTTACAATATTGCTCAACAGAAATATTTTCTGCGCGAGCAGTCGGGTCGATACCTAGTGCCACCATATCTTCCGCTGTTAGCAATCCACCTAAACTGTTACGTAATGTTTTTCGACGTTGGTTGAAGGCTTGTGAAGTAATACGGCTTAGCATCGCAATATCCGTAACTGGATAAGGTTTTTCTTTATAAGGGATCAAGCGAACAACCGCTGAATCAACTTTGGGGGCCGGTTTAAATGAAGTTGGTGGAACTTCAAGTACAGGAATGATTTGGCAATAATATTGCGCCATTACACTTAAGCGACCGTAAGTTTTGCTACCATGACCTGCAACAAGGCGATTAACTACTTCTTTTTGCAACATAAAGGTCATATCAGAAATTGCGTCGGCAAAACTGAAAAGATGGAACATAAGTGGTGTCGAAATATTATAAGGCAAGTTACCAAAGACACGCAGAGGCTGCTGACGTTCTTTTGCTAATTGTGCAAAATCAATCGTCATTGCATCTTGCTGAATGATGGTCAGCTTGTCTTTTAATGTAGGATGAACTTCTAAACGAGCAGCTAAATCACGGTCGATTTCAACGACTGTCATTTTATCCATTCTGGCGCCAACGGGTTCTGTGATAGCACCTAAACCGGGGCCAATTTCAACAATAGCCTCGCCGGGTTGTGGATAAATAGATTCAACAATACTTTCAATAATATAGCTGTCTGTTAAAAAGTTCTGCCCGAAGCGTTTACGGGCAAAGTGCCCCTGATGGACTCTATTATTCATTACAATTTTGTATCATATTAATGGCTAAATTTAATGCGGTGCAAAAACTGCCAGCATCTGCGCTTTTCGTACCTGCAAGCTCAAGGGCGGTGCCATGATCAACAGAAGTACGGATAAAAGGAAGGCCAAGAGTGATATTCACGGCACGACCAAAACCTTCATATTTTAGCACAGGTAATCCCTGATCGTGATACATCGCTAATACAGCATCAGCATGTGTTAAATATTTAGGCTGAAAAAGGGTATCAGCAGGATAAGGCCCATGGAGACAAATACCTTGCTGACGTAATTGTGTTAACGCAGGCTCAATAATGTCAATTTCCTCACGTCCCATATGACCGCTTTCTCCTGCATGAGGATTAAGACCACAAACGTAAATTTGAGGTTCTGCTATACCAAATTTTGTTTTTAAATCGTGGTTTAAAATGGTGATAATTTCATGCAGTAGCTCACCTGTAATTGCATCCGCCACATCACGTAAAGGCAAATGTGTCGTTGCAAGTGCGACTCTTAAAGTATCTGTTGCCAGCATCATGACAACACGTTCGCAGTGGCTCCGATCAGCAAAAAATTCGGTGTGTCCTGTAAAATGCACACCTGCATCATTGATAATACCTTTATGAACCGGTCCCGTCACGAGTGCTGAAAATTCACCGTTTAGGCAACCATCACAAGCACGAGCTAATGTGTCTACAACGTATAATCCATTGCGCGTATCTAATGTACTTGGAATGACATTAGAGTGAAGTGCGATAGGGAGTACACAAATTTGACTAGGTGTGTGTGCTTGAGGTGGCTTGTCTGGATTGTATTCAACTAATGAAAGAGGCAGATTTAATAATTCTGCTCTTGTTTTAAGTAACTGAGGATCAGCACAAACAACCCAAGGTAAATCCCAACTCATTTGTGCTAATGAGATAATCAGATCAGGACCAACCCCGGCTGGTTCGCCGGGGGTGATAACAAGTGGTTTTATTTGCTTAGTTTGCATTATTCTCGTTCATTATTTTCACATAAGCCCCTACACGTAGCTCTTGCATCCAATTTTGCACTTCTTCATTAAACTTACGATTGAAGAGTAAACGGTATGCTTGTTCTTTATTTGCAGCATCAGTTTTATCAACACTACGCGTGTCTTCTAATTCAATTAAATGCCAGCCAAAGTTTGAGCGAACAGGTTGGCTTAATTCATTTTTATTTAAGCGCATTAACGCATCACGGAATGCGGGATCGTAAACATCAGGCATTGACCATCCTAACTCACCGCCACGTAGTGCTGAACCTGGATCTTCAGAGTACTCTTTTGCTGCATCAGCAAAGCTTATTTTTCCACTACGAATATCGGCAGAGATCTGCTGTAGTTTGGCATAGGCTTGCTCATCATTCATGATTGGAGAGCTTTTTAGCAGAATATGACGACTTTTAACTTCGGTAACAGAGAGTGTATTTGATGCGCCTCGAATATCGTTTACCTTGATAATGTGTAAACCGACACCAGAGTGTAGAGGTCCTACGATTTGACCTTTTTGTGCATTTGCTAATTCTTTAGCAAATAGTGTTGGTAATTCATCAATAGATGCCCAACCCATATTACCGCCATTTAATGCTTGTGGATCAGCAGAATAAGTTGCAGCTAACTTACCAAAATCAGCACCATTTTTTAGTTGATTCATAATCCGAGCGATCACTTGCTTCGCTTTTTCTATTTCTGAGGGCGCTGGATTTTCAGATAATGGAATTAAGATATGGCTCAGATTCAGGTCAATACTTTGGCTTGCTTGATCTTCAATTTGCTTAGCAAGAGAATCAACTTCTTGAGGCAAGATAGTAATACGGCGACGAACTTCATTGTTGCGTACTTCTGCTAGCATCATTTCTTTACGAATATCTTGGCGATAATCGTTGTAAGAAATACCATCAGCAGCGAGACGCTTTTTCAGTTGATCAAGTGAAATTTTATTTTCAGCAGCAATACCTTGAATAGTAGATTCCACTGCTGCATCAGGAATATCAATTTGCATTTGTTGTGCCATTTGCAAAATGATGTTATCCATTACCAAACGCTCTAGAATTTGTTGGCGAAGAACTTGCTCATCAGGCATTTCCTGTCCGGCATTTTTTGCGTTCATTTTGACAGTCTGTAGCATTCTATTGACGTCACTTTCTAGAACGACACCGTTATTGACGATAGCCGATACACGGTTTAATTCTTGTGCAGCAAACGTTGTTGAGCTGGTAGCTGCACCGACCGTGATCATTAAGCCGATAAACAGCGTTTTCCAATTTTTCATAAGTTTCCCATTATGTATTTTCCGCATCTTATTGCGGGTTGACATATTTATTCAGCCAATTCCGTAGTCTGATTAAATCAGAATGCTCTTTGATAAGGTAAGATACCGCGTTCAAGCATTTTCTGGCTACCCAAACTATGATTGTTACTTAGGCCTCTGAGTTCCACATTGATAGACCATTTATTATCAATATCGCTGTGGTCAACTTTCCAGCCAACAATTTTTCGTTCATAACCTACATTTACCGCCCAACAACAGGTGTTATATTGTAAACCAACCATCTGGCTAACAGGTTCGGACTCTTTAGTATCAAAGTAATAGGCACCCACAAGGCCCCAACGTTCTGCTAATGGCCAACTGCCTACAACACCCACTTGTGAAATACCTTTTTGGTATTCAGGTAGAGGGTTCATTTTTCCATCATAAGGGCGAACACGTGTTGCTTGGATATAATCACGATCAACATAACGATAGCTCAACTGTAGTAGATGATCACTATCGGCGCGATATTCCATAATTGCATCACCCATCGATACGCTACCTAAACGACGGTCATATTGTAAACCACCACGCATACCCACGGTATCAGTGATCCGCCAGTAGGCATCACCAGCCCATACCATTGAACCTGTTTCATCTTTGCTATTGATGATTTCGTTTGATGAACCTGTTTTCGGACGTTCAAAGAAGTAGATTTGACCCACAGAAACGTTAAAACGTTCAACTAATTCGCTATCATAAAAACGCGAAGTTATACCGGTTGTTAATTGGTTTGCAGACGCAATACGGTCTAAGCCACCATACATTCTGTCGCGGAAAAGTCCGCCATAGTTTGACTGTAATAACGCGGAGTCAAAGTTATTGATATTAGACTGATCTTTATAAGGAACATAAAGATATTGCACTCGTGGCTCAAGGGTTTGAGTAATATCTTTGGTTTGATATTGACGCTCAAAGACCACTTTCATATCAGATTTAAACTGTGGCAATACACGATTAACACTGTCATCTAATTTTTGATTATTGGGTTTGGCTTTATAACCATCTGGAATGTCTTGATCATAATGAGTTGCCATGATTTTCAACTCATTATTAAAGCTTGCCCATCCTGTAGAGGCTGGGAGTGAAATTGTTGGCTCAATATGGAAACGATTCGCTTCGGGGGTATTCTCCCCCACACTAGTAAAACGCACAAATTGAGCGTAAGTCCGAAAATCAAATGGTCCTACATCATTCTTATAATAATTGAGATCAAGCTGTGGCTCTGCACGATAAGCTCTTGCATCTTTATTATCAGAGAAGATTTGGAACTGCTTAGTGGTTAAGGTCGCATTCCAATTTTGTTGTGCATAACCTGTACTAAATTTCTGAGTAGCATAACCATCAGTGGTATTACCATATTGTGAGGTAAAGTCAGTGAAATACTTATTGTCACTGACTTTGGTGTAATCGATATTAAATCGCCACACATTGTTCATCACACCACTATGACCCCAATAGAATAACCAACGTGTAGCGGTATCACGAGGAAGATAGCCAGCTTTATTTTCTGCTTTATCTTTATTGTATTGGCTATCGTGATTAATCCAATCTACAGCGATGGTACCGCGCCCCGGCGTTGTTAAATAACGAAATTCGTTATCTAATTTTAAACCACGACGGCTGATATAGTTGGTTGTAATAGTGGCATCATAATTAGGAGCGATATTCCAATAGTAAGGGAGTTGGAAATCAAAACCTGAACTACGGGAATAGCTCCCGTTTGGTATTAAGAAACCAGAACGACGTTTATCACCGATAGGCAATTGAAGGTAAGGGCTGTAGAAAATAGGGACATTAGCGACGCGAAAGCGTGCATTCCAAATTTCAGCAACTTGTTCTTCACGGTCTAAAATAACCTCAGAACCGACAACGCTCCAGCTATCATCGCCAGGTAAACATGAGGTGAACATCCCTTTATCCATAATGGTATAGCGGTTCTCGCCACGCATTTGCATCTTATCGGCGTAACCACGGCCTTGGCGACCAACCATCTGGTAATCACCTTGTTCAATATCCGTATCTTTATTATTAAGATTAGACCAAGCACGAGGGCCTTTTAAGATGATTTGAGGATCATCATAAGAGACATTGCCCGTAGCTGTCACCATTCTTAATGGTGTTTCTCCCTCAGTTTGTGTCAGTTCAACACTGTCTGCACTTAAGGTTTGGTTCCCCTGTTTAATATCAACATCACCTTTATATTTGATCATGCGAGGATATTCACCTTGCATATCATTTGCAGTGATAGTGACGGGCAAGCTATTAGGATCGCCTTGTACTAATGGTTTGTTATAAACGGGAACTCCCAGTAAACATTGGGAGGCAAGGTCAGCATAGGCGGGCTGACCGTATATTGTGGCCCAAACTAAGGTGGCCAGCAGTGTGGGATAACTTTTTTTCATAAGTATTTATGTGCTTCCGTCATCAGTGGCTTCATGCTGATAAACAGCCAGAAACTAACGCAGGGAGTTATGCGACACCAGCCCAACGTTCTGAACATTGTTCTAACGGTAACCGAAAAACAGGCATAAGCCTCATTTTTTCGATGTTTCTGTGTTGAAATAGGGTTATAGCCTTATTAGAAACAAAAAAACACCGCGCTGATGCGGTATTTCGTGCTGTATAACAACGCTAAAGTTATTCGTTTGGTCACTCATTTTACTTTAACACAATTTAAACGAAAACAGCATTACCTCAGTCCAAAGAGAAACAGTAAATCTCTTCATTTTAAGAAAAAGTCTATTTAGACGTCGCTTGGTGTTAGGTGTGTAAGCAAATGAATAGTATGATAATGCAAAATTGCAGGCAGAGCATTGAAGATTTGAGGAGTCTATGCGCTATTGGGGAAAATTATTAGGCCTTATCATCGGGAGTTTTGCGGGGGTAGGCTTCTGGGGCATTGTTATTGGTGTTTTTCTTGGGCATCTCTATGACATGCAACGAGGTAAATTAGGAAGTGGTGGGCGCTATACACGTGATAGACAAGCGTTTTTCTTTGCTGCAACCTTTCAAGTTTTAGGACACCTGACAAAATCAAAAGGGCGAGTCACTCAAACAGATATTTCGCTTGCAACTGAATTGATGGATCGGATGAATTTGCATGGAGTTGGACGTCAAGCTGCTCAACAAGCTTTCAGAGAAGGTAAATCACCCGATTTTCCCTTAAGAGCGACTTTACAACGTGTTCGACAAATTTGTGCGGGGCGTAGAGACTTGCTTCAGATGTTTCTGGAAATTCAGTTACAAGCTGCTTTTGCCGATGGTCAATTGCATCCGAATGAAAGAAAAATGCTGTTTATCATTATTGATGAGTTGGGTTTTTCGCGGGCACATTTTGAACATATATTAGCAATGATGCAGGCTGGCCAAAATTTTCATTATCAAAATAGGCAGGGCTATCAGCCTCAACCTCAAGGCCCAACACTCTCTGACGCATGTAAGGTACTTGGTGTTAATGAGAGCGATGATGTTAAAACCATAAAAAGAGCTTATAGAAAATTAATGGGAGAACATCATCCAGATAAACTTGTTGCAAAAGGTTTACCACCGGAAATGATGGAAATTGCAAAACAAAAAGCACAGTCTATACAAGTTGCTTATGATTTGATTAAGAAAGAAAAAGGATTTCGTTAACATCTTGTAAATAAAGATGAGAAAAGAGAGAATTATTTCGTGATAGAGATAACTTAGGTTGAGTTGAGTTTATTATTTATCACGGTAAAATATAAGTGAAATTAATTATTTCATTCTCTCTTCTCTTAAAAAAGGAACTATATCCATGTCAAACGTCCGTGTTCTTGTTGGGGTTATGGGATTAGCGCTTTGCCTGCTCCTTGCTTCATTGAGTTCAGTGACTGTTTTAGTGTCATAAGACATTAAAAATCGGCAAGGCATTCAAAATGTATCGGGGATCGAAAAGCAGGATGCGTAATAAATAATTCCTGAGCATGTAACTGCAGGCGAGGTGCCATCGCTTTTGCCTGCGGATATGCATAAAAGCGATCCCCTAAAATAGGATGCCCCAACGCTAACATGTGTACCCGCAATTGATGTGAACGCCCCGTAATTGGCGAGAGTTTTACTCTTGTTGCATTCTCTTCATACTCCAGTACTTCATAAAAAGTTTGTGCTGCTTTCCCTGTTTCATGACAGACTTTTTGTTTTGGTCGATTGGGCCAATCACAAATCAAAGGTAAATCAACTAATCCTTCTTCTTTTTCGAGGTGTCCCCATACGCGAGCAATATAGGTTTTTTTCGGTTCACGCTCACGAAACTGACGTTTTAGTTCACGTTCTGCCTCTTTGTTTAACGCAACAACAATGACCCCACTGGTTGCCATATCTAAACGATGCACACATTCGGCATTAGGAAACTCTGTCTTAATGCGCGACATAATACTGTCGTTATGCTCTGGTGCTTTACCTGGTACTGACAGTAATCCGCTGGGTTTATTGACAGCAATAATATGCTCATCTTGATATAAAACATGTAACCAAGGATCGGTTGGCGGGTTATACACTTCCATCATAGTGGATATCTCATCAAAACAACGGGGAGTAAAATACCCCCCGCTTTAACATTGATTATTGGTGGGTAACAACAATTAAACGAATTGAATCTAAACGCCAGTTTGCTTCATCTAAATGATTAAGAATATGGGTGCGTTCATTTTCAATTGCTTCAACTTCATCATCACGAATGTTCGGGTTTACAGCGCGTAAAGCCTCTAGGCGTGATAATTCATGTGTTAATACGCGATCAGCTTCTTCTTTCGCTTTTTGAATAAGCCCTTTCGCTTCGACTTCCATTAACGGTTCAGAGGCTTTGAGTACATGGTGTACTTCGCTTTGTACCGCATTGACCAGTTTGCTAGAAGTATGGCGGTTAACCGCATTTAATTGGCGGTTAAAACTTTCAAACTCAACTTGAGAGGCTAAGTTATTACCTTTTAGATCAAGTAATAAGCGCACTGGTGTTGCCGGTAAGAAACGACTTAAATGCAGATGTTTAGGCGCTTGAGCTTCTACGACATAAATCAGTTCAACTAACAGTGTTCCCACTGGCAATGCTTTATTTTTTAATAAAGACACTGCACAGCTACCAGTATCGCCGGACAGGATCAAATCTAGACCATTACGGATAATGGGGTGTTCCCAGCTAATAAATTGGGTATCTTCACGAGATAGCGCTTGCTCTCTATCAAATGTGATAGTGCAACCATCTTGTGGTAATCCTGGGAAATCAGGGACTAACATATGGTCAGATGGTGTTAAAATAATTAAGCTATCACTGCGATCTTCTTGATTAATACCGACGATATCAAATAAGTTCAGTGCAAAATTCACTAATTCAGGATCGTTATCTTGTGCTGCAATTTCACCCGCTAATTCAACGCCCACTTCGCCACCATTAGAGTGCATTTCTAATAGGCGGTCACGGCCTTGCTCAAGTTTAAGTTTCATTTCATCATGCTGTTGACGACATGTAGCAATAAACTCGTCAAAGTCAGCTAATTCATTAGGTTGAGCAAGATAATTAACTAATGCATTATATTTACTGTCGTAAATAGTACGGCCAGTAGGGCAAGTATGTTCAAAGGCGTCTAATCCTTCGTGATACCAACGCAACAAGACTGATTGAGCTGTGCCTTCAAGATAAGGAACACTGATATCGATGTCACGATTTTGACCAATACGATCAAGACGACCAATACGTTGTTCTAATAAATCAGGGTTAAATGGTAGATCAAACATAACCAGTTGGTTCGCAAACTGGAAGTTACGTCCTTCAGAGCCGATTTCAGAACATAATAGAACTTGTGCACCTTCTTCTTCAGATGCGAAATAAGCTGCAGCACGATCGCGTTCAAGTAAAGACATTCCTTCATGGAATACGGCAGCTCGAATAGCTTCACGCTCGCGTAAAACTTGCTCTAATTGCAAGGCTGTTGCCGCCTGAGCACAAATAACTAGTACTTTTTCATTACGATTTGCAGTTAAGAAGTTGAGCAACCATTCAACACGAGGGTCAAAGTTCCACCATGTTGCGTTTTCACCTTCGAATTCTTGGTAAATACGTTCAGGATAGAGCATCTCTTTAGCACGAACTTCGAGACTCTTTTTCGCAGCCATAATTTCAGCAACTTTAATCGCTGTTTGATATTGTGTTGGCAGAGGCATTTTAATCGCATGAAGTAAGCGATTAGGGAAACCTTTAACACCAGAGCGAGTATTACGGAATAACAGACGGCCCGTTCCGTGTCTGTCCATTAACATATGAATAAGCTCTTGGCGTGATTTAGTGCGTTCTTCGCCTTGTGTATTTGCCGCTTTTAGTAATGGCTCAACATCTTGCTCACTAATCATTTCGCTAATGATATTTTGTTGTTCAGTATTTAAATCATCTTCTGAGAGTAAAATAGTAACGGCGTCGGCAACAGGGCGATATTTTTGTTGCTCATTAATAAATTCGTTGTAGTCATGGAAACGACTTGGATCAAGCAGACGTAAACGGGCGAAGTGACTCTCTTGACCTAACTGTTCTGGGGTTGCGGTTAATAGCAATACAGAAGGAATAGATTCGGCTAATTCTTCGATTACTTGGTATTCACGACTTGGAGCATCTTCGCTCCACACAAGGTGATGCGCCTCATCGACAACCAGCATATCCCATGTTGCTTCAACGAGGTGTTCAAAACGTTGTTTGTTTTTACGCACAAAATCTAAAGAGCAGATAATCATCTGTTCAGTTTCAAATGGGTTATCGCTATCTAATAAGGATTCGCTATAACGGCTATCATCAAATAGTGAAAAACGCAGATTGAAACGGCGTAACATTTCAACTAACCATTGATGTTGTAAGCTTTCAGGCACGATAATTAACACACGTTCTGCACGACCATCCATTAGTTGCTGGTGGATAATCATCCCTGCCTCAATAGTTTTACCCAGGCCCACTTCATCCGCTAATAAAACGCGAGGATTATGGCGCTTACCGACTTCATTGGCGATATAAAGCTGATGAGGAATAAGGCTTGCGCGAATACCACGTAAACCGCTTTGCGCTTGCTTAAACTGTTCGCTTAAGAATTTACGTGCGCGGTAGCGCAATGCAAAGCGATCCATACGATCTATTTGGCCTGCAAAGAGGCGATCTTGCGGTTTATTAAAAGTGAGTTTGTTATCTAAGAACACTTCACGTAATTGTGCTGGTTCTTCGGTGTCTAGACGGACACCATGGTAGATAAGAAGGCCATTATCTTCTACAACGTTATCGATGGCGAGTTTCCAACCTTCGTGACTGGTGACAGTGTCTCCTGCATTGAACATCACCCGTGTTATTGGTGCATCATGACGGGAGTAAAGGCGGTTTTCGCCACAGGCAGGAAAAAGTAAGGTGACCATGCGGGCATCAACGGCCACAACAGTACCCAGTCCAAGCTCGCTTTCTGTATCGCTAATCCAACGTTGACCAAGAGTAAAAGGCATATATATAAACTCAGCTCTCAAATATATAATTTAGGAATTATTAATGAATGCAGTATTGCGGTGTTGTCATTAAAATTTGTGGGATAAAAAGTGTCTGTTCTCTAAAAAAGAAAAGTTAATTATCACCAAAGGGGCGTTATGTTAATAGATGCAAAGCAAACCGTCACCTGCAAAATGACACATCTTAAAATGAGAGTGTCATTTGTCCATTTAACAAGGTTGAGAAATCATCTTGTATAAAAGGCAGGATAGCATCTGCAATCGGCATTAACTGCTTATTGATATAGTGTTCGTAATCAGGTGCAGCGGTCATGTGCTCTAATGGTTCAGGTCCCAGGAGAGTAATTATATAACTAATCCAACCGCCTTGCTGATATTGTTGAGGTCTATTTTTGGATAAATTATATTCATCAGCTTTACGCGCTGCTTTGACATGAGGAGGGACGTGTTGCTGATATTCTGATAATTTTCGACGTAACCGTTTACGATAGACTAATCTATCATCATATTTTCCCGCAAGCGTATCTGCGACATAATCACGAATAAACTGCTGGTACGGTTGTTGATGAAAAATCCGCGTATAAAGTTCTTGTTGAAATTTTTGGGCGAGGGGAGTCCAATCTGTTCTAACGGTTTCTAATCCTTTAAATATCATTTTATCATTGCTTAACCCCGCATAACGTTTTTTACTTCCCGTTTCCATACCTCGAACGGTTGGCATTAAAAAACGACGATAATGTGTTTCATATTCAAGCTCTAATTTGCAATCAAGTTGGTAAGTTTCAAAAAGGTGTGTTTTCCACCATTGGTTAACGTCTTGTACTAGCTGATGCCCAATTTGTTGTGCTTGTTGTTCAGTGTGTGGCGATTTAAGCCAAACAAAAGTAGAGTCTGTATCACCATAAATAACTTGATAGCCTTTAGCTTCAATTAACTCCCGAGTTTTTTTCATAATTTCATGACCGCGTAAGGTAATTGAAGAAGCTAAACGAGGATCAAAAAAACGACATCCCACCGAGCCTAAAACACCATAGAAAGCATTCATAATAATTTTGAGAGCTTGAGAAAGTGGGGCATTTTTATGTAACTTTGCGTTATCTCTTTCGTGCCAAATTTGCGACACAATAGCAGGTAAACAGTGTTGCTCCCGTGAAAACCACGCTTGGCGAAACCCGGGGATAGCCCGTTTTTCATCGGGTTGATGTGTTCCTTCAATCATTCCTACTGGATCAATTAAAAAGGTACGAATAATGGAGGGGTAAAGGCTTTTGTAATCAAGTACAACAACTGAATCATATAAACCGGGAGCAGAGTCCATAACAAAGCCTCCAGGGCTATGCTCTTCTGGTTTTTCACCTTGATTAGGCGCGACATATCCAATGCGATGCATAGAAGGGAGGTAAAGGTGTGTAAACGCGGCCACAGAGCCACCACTTCTATCAACAGAAAGCCCCGTGACACAAGCTCTTTCTAATAAGAATGCCATAAGAGATGTGGCATCAAAGATACGGTTAACTAAGACACAATCTTGCCAGTTATAGTAGGCTAATGCGGGCTTATCTTCTTTAAAACGGCGATTAATTTCATCCATTCTGGCATAAGGTGTGTCAATGGCTTTACCTTCACCCAACAGTGTTTGCGCGACTGATTCTAGGCTGAATGAGGGAAAATTCCATGTGGCCATTTTCAGTGCCTCAATACCATCAATAATTAAACGGCCTTGTGCAGAGGCAAAAAAATGTCCTTTTTTAAATCCATGCTCTCGCCACTCTAGTGGGCTGTTTTGACGGCCAAGTAACAGGCTTGCACCATAGCGTTGAGCATGGGTATGTAAAATACGTAAATCGAATTGAATTAAATTCCAGCCAATAATAGCATCGGGATCGTAATGCTGTATCCACTCATTAAGTTTGTCAATTAAACGTAATCGACTACTGACATAACATAATCGATAATCTTTGAATTGCTGGCTTTCATGCCCTATAGGTAAATCATCGGTCAGCATAAATACGACATTATCGCCACAACCCGCAAGGCCAATAGAGTAAAGTTCACCATATTCACTGGTTTCAATATCTAAAGATACCGTTCGCAGTGTAGGACGATAATCTGGTGCAGGTTTTAATGTCACGGTATTGTTTTGTTGGTAACGAAACCAAATTGGTGCGGTGATAAAACGCTCCATCATGTAACGTTCATGAGGGCGTATATCGGCTTCATAAAGGCGAATCTGGTGCTCTTTAAGTTGTTGTTCAAGTTGAGCGAGTTGTCGGTATTGTTTGCAGTAGACACCAAAAACAGGCTGTCTTTCAAAGTCTTTTAAATCAAGAGGACGAATTTCAATATCAGGATTTTTATTAATGAGAGAACGTAAAATGGTTTCATGTTGGCGAGCAACAAAACCAATAGCGTGTTGTATAGGAACAGTGACTTTACGAGGACCATTATCCGTTGCAAGCCAATAGGAGACGACAATACCTTTTGGGGTGTCGCTCCAATGGCGGGTAAGAATAAAGCCTTGTTCGGTATGACCCATCATGAACACCTAATAAACACAAAAAATTCGCTAAAGATGCATTTATTATAGTCAAATAGTGGTTTTTTATACAGTTAATTTAAGTCAGGTTTAATTGAAGGGAATGCCTAAAATAAGTGATTGATCCACTTCACCATTTATCAAAGACAGTGTATTCCCATCATACACAATTGTTCCGTTATCAATCACAATCGCTCTTGATGCAATCTTAACAGCATCTTCTAAGCTATGTGACACCATCAGTAAGGTCAGGTTTTTTTCATCACAAAGTTGTTCTAGTAAGGCCAGCATTTCAATACGCAAAGCAGGATCGAGTGCAGAAAAAGGCTCATCGAGCAATAAGATAGGTTGTTCTCGTACAAGGCAACGTGCAATGGCAACACGTTGACGCTGACCGCCTGATAATTGTGAAGGTAAACGGTCAAGATAGTCATTTAAAGAAACTTGCTTGGCTCGGTTTTCTAACAGGTTTTTTTGTGTATCTGAGAGTTTTAAACCGGGATCTAACCCCAAGCCAATGTTTTGCCTAACGGTCAAATGAGGGAATAAATTATTATCTTGAAATAACATGGAAATAGGGCGTTTGGCGGGGACGGTTTTAGTGTGTTCGCGACCATTAAGAAAAAGGGTTCCTTTTTCAGAAGGCAAAAAACCAGCAATTAAACTGAGTAAGGTGCTTTTCCCTGCGCCACTGGGGCCTAATATGGCGATGCGTTCACCTGCGTTTACGGTTAAGTTAAACATAAGGTGTTGATGTTCATAGGTATAAGCCAGGTGCTCTAATTTAATCATGAGATTTTCCTGCCAATCGTTCTATTAGGCTAAAAAGAGAGAAGCAAAGTAGTAATAAGATCATGGCTGTGACAGCACCATCTTGTGTGTGATAAGCCCCAATTTGCTGATAAAGATAGAAGGGTAATGTTCTAAATGTTTCATTACCAAATAGAGCAACAATCCCAAAATCACCAATAGAAATAACACAAGCAAAAGCAAGCGCTTGTGAAATCGGTTTTTTTAATGCCCGTAACTCTATCCAACGTAGTCGATTGAGACCCTGAATATTAAGTGATTGGCATAAAAGACCATAACGTGAAGCAATATCATTCATTGGATTTTCGAGCACTTTTAAGGCATACGGAATGGCAATTAATGCGTTGGTTAAAATGACTAATACATACGGTGATTCAGGGAGGCCAGTTGTATTGTTTAATAACAAGAAAAAGCCGGTTGCTAACACAATGCCGGGCATCGCCAGAATGATCAAACCACTCATTTCCATGGCTTGCCCTGCTTTTTTAAAATGGCGTAGGCGAAGCTCTCGGCTACTCCATAGCAACATCATCGTTAGTACAACGCAGACAATACCTGCACCGACGGCAATAATGAGAGACGTTGTAAAGGCTTGCCAAAGTATGGGTTGTTGTATGACTCGTATTAATTCGCTGTTAAGACCATCAGTTACTACCGCTAAAATGGGGGGCACTAAAAAGAGGATTGCGAGCGTAATAATTAGAGTATCTGTGATTTTGCTAAAGAGAGGGTCGTATGGATCACGCCAATGTTGTTTGTGGCTATTCCCGACAAAGAGTGAGCCTTTTAACTTTTGGCTAATCAGCACTAAACCTAAACAGCAAAAAAGCTGAATAAGGGCTAAAAGAGCTGCTCTATGTAAGTCGTAGTCATAACTTAATGCTTGATAAATCGCGAGTTCAACCGTTGTTGCCGCAGGGCCACCACCTAATGCCAGTACCGTGGCAAAGCTTGCAAAACAGAGCATAAAAATTAGTGATGCAGTGGGGAGTATTTGTCGCCATAAATAGGGAAACTCAAGAAAGCGGAAACGTTGCCAGCCATTCATACCTAATTGTGAGGCTAATTGGCGTTGCTCTGGTGAGATACTTTCGAGTGCTTGCAATAGCATTCGGGTTGCTAATGGCATATTAAAAAATATGTGTGCCAATAAAATGCCTTGTAAACCATAAGGGGTAAATTGGTAATGAATCCCTAACCACTCACAAATTTGAGCAATCCACCCCACTCTGCCATAAACTGTTAAAATCCCAAAAAGTGCCACTAAAACGGGTAATACAAGGCTCATGGCACATAAACGTAAGAAGAGGGTTCTTCCTCTAAATTGACGTCGATAAAGTGCTTTTGCGAGCCAAATGGCGGGTAATATTGAAAACAGGGCAGATAAAAAGGCTTGCCAGAAAGTAAAACGGACAACATGCCATAAATAATCATCAGCAAAAATAGAGGACAGCTCGTCACTTGGCGCATTAAACCACAGTGCGCCAAATGACAACAATGCCACAATAAGCAGTAAACCCGAAGCACATAGCCCCGGGATAAGCCATCTTCCCATTAGCGACTAACCGCTGATTGCCAGTTACGAGTCCAGGTTTGGCGCTCTTTTGCAACAATTTCAGCATCAAATTGTAGTGATTTTTCTGGTTTAGGCATCGCAGAGTAGACTTCAGGTAATGGCATATCTATTACGGGATACATCCAATTGGTGGTAGGGATAGTTTCTTGGAAAGCTGGGGTTAGCATAAATTGCATAAATTGCTGAGCTAACTCAGGTTGTTTGCTTGATTTGAGTTTTGCTGCAACTTCTACTTGTAAATAATGCCCGTCAGAGAAAATAGCAGCTGCATAGTTATCTTTTTTATCCGCTAAAATGTGATAACCCGGAGATGAGGTATAACTGAGTACAAAATCACCTTCCCCTTTTAAGAATAGGCCATAAGATTCACTCCAACCTTTTGTCACTGTAAGGGTTTTCTCGGACAGTTTCTTCCATTGTGTCGCGGTATTTTCAGGATAAAGGGATTGCATCCATAACATTAAACCTAAGCCTGGTGTACTAGTGCGAGGATCTTGATACAGTATTTTCCATTTTTCTTGACTGTTTAGCAGTTCAGCCATGCTTTTGGGCGGGTTAGCAATGCGGTTTTTATCATAAATAAACGCAAAGTAACCGTAGTCATAAGGCACAAAGGTATCGTCAGTCCATTTTTCAGGTAAGGCGAGTTTCGATGTATCGATATTACTAGGTGCAAAAAGCCCCGTTTCTTTGGCTGCGTGGATCAGATTGTTATCTAACCCTAAAATAATATCGGCCTTACTTTTATTACCTTCCATACGTAAGCGATTAAGCAAAGAAACACCATCAGAAAGTGCGACAAGCTTTAATTCACAATCACATTGCTGTTCAAATGCTTTTTTAATAGCAGGTCCTGGGCCCCAATCTGCGGTAAATGAATCATAAGTATATATCGTGAGTGTCGGTTTTTGGGGGGCAGCTTGCGCTGAAAAAGAGCTTATTATACCCAGTGCACCCAGTAAGAAAGTAAAGCGAAGTGATGTAGTTAACACATTTAATTCCTCAGTAAAAAGTCAGGTAGGATCTGAGGAGTGAGGATGGCAAATCAATAAATATTGCAACATCCTGACTCAAATCCCTACGCCAGTATTATCTGGATCAGGTTCCACGGGTTTTTCTCAGCCTAAAAAGGCACCCCGTTGAGACTTTCCCATTGTAGATAAATCCACGCGTTGTGCAAAGTCTGTTGATAGAGGTTTACCGTCTGTGAGTAGTATGAAACAATGAGTTATCTTTCAAATTTGGTTATTGAGGTAGTCTAGTGATCGATGATGATGGCTACCGCCCGAATGTAGGGATTGTAATTTGTAATCGGCAAGGGCAAGTGCTTTGGGCTCGTCGCTATGGGCAACATTCATGGCAGTTTCCTCAAGGAGGAATTAACCCTGGAGAATCGCCAGAGCAGGCAATGTACCGAGAGTTGTTCGAAGAAGTTGGGTTAAGTCGCAAGGATGTTAAAATTCTTGCTTCCACGCGTAACTGGTTACGTTACAAGTTACCTAAGCGTTTGGTGCGTTGGGACACAAAACCTGTTTGTATTGGACAAAAACAGCGTTGGTTCCTTTTGCAGTTAACAAGTAATGATAAGGACATTAACGTTCAACAAAGCAAAACGCCAGAATTTGATGGTTGGCGTTGGGTGAGCTATTGGTATCCCGTTCGACAAGTCGTCTCTTTTAAACGTGATGTCTATCGTCGTGTAATGAAAGAGTTCGCACCAGTAGTCATGCCATTGCAAGAACAAGTGTCTTTACCTCGTCCATCGTATGGATATCGGCGTAAAAGGTATTAGATAACACTATGCTGACACGTTTGCGAGAAATTGTAGAAAAAGTGGCTATGGCAGCCGGGCTTCCAGAAGCACTTGAACTCTTAGTCAAGGAAACGTGTCAGGCAATGCACACGGATGTGTGTTCTATTTATCTTGCCGATAAGCAACGTCGTTGTTTTTATCTAATGGCCACAAAAGGGCTTAAAAAACCCAGAGGGCGGGCTGTTAGCCTTTCATTTGATGAAGGTGTTGTTGGTGAAGTTGGACGCCTTTCTGAGCTTATTAATCTCGCAGATATTCGTGAGCATCCTAGTTTTAAATATCTCCCTCAAGTTAAAGAAGATGACCTCCGCGCTTTCCTTGGAGTGCCCATTGTTTATCGTCGCCAACTCCTAGGTATTTTAGTGGTTCAACAAAAAGAGCGTCGCTTATTTAACGAAAGCGAAGAGTCTTTTATGGTGACGCTGGCAACACAGCTTGGTGCCACATTGTCACAAGTACAAACTAAAGGGCTTTTTGGACAATATCGTCAAAGTCGTATTAAAGCTCTTTCGGTATCCACTGGCGTAGTCATGGCCTATGGTTGGCAAGAAGTCTCTCAACCTATCCTTGAAAATGTCTTTAAAGCCAGTGCCCTTGATATAAAAGCAGAATTAAATCGACTTACAGTGGCTTTAGAAGAGGCTACTGCTGAATGTCGCCGTTTTAGTAAACGTTTTATGGCGAATGCTCAAAAAGAGAGTGCTGCCATTTTTGATCTCTACTCGCATTTACTCAACGATCCCCAGCTTAAACACAAAATGACAGCGATTATCACTCAAGGATATGTTGCGGAGTGGGCTGTAAAAGTGGTTGTTGAGAAAGTTTCGGCACAGTTTTCTAGTTTGAAAGATGGCTATATGCGAGAAAGAGCCTCTGATCTTAAAGCATTAGGACGGCGTTTATTATTTCATTTAGATGATGAAGTAAGCTCAACTAATATTTGGCCTGAGCGCTTTATTTTAGTGGCAGATGAACTGAGTGCGAGTTTATTGGCAGAATTACCCGAACAACAACTCGCAGGTGTTATTGTGCGAGATGGTGCGACACACTCACATTCTGCCATTCTTGTTAGAGCAATGGGGATCCCCGCGATTATGGGGGCGGATATCCAACCTGAGCTTTTACATAATCGAATGCTTATTCTTGATGGTTATCGTGGTGAGATTTTTATTGAACCAGAGCCTTTTATTACTCAAGAGTACAAACAAATTATTGATGAAGAGAGTGTATTAAGTCAGATTGCAGAAGATCAGCTAGAACAGCAGGCAGTTTTAAAAAATGGTGAAGCGGTTAGCGTTCAATTGAACGCGGGTTTGAATATTAAATATGAGCAACGTATTAGTCTCGGAATAGACGGTGTTGGCTTATATCGAACAGAAATTCCATTTATGTTACAAAGCGGTTTTCCATCAGAAGATGAACAAAAAAATCGCTATCGTGAAATACTCTCTTTCTTCCCCGATAAACCCGTTGTGTTACGAGCTTTAGATATTGGCGCAGATAAACAACTTCCTTACATGCCCATTAATGAGGAAAACCCTTGCTTAGGTTGGCGAGGAATAAGAATATTACTCGATCAACCTGAAATTTTCCTTATTCAGCTCCGTGCTATGCTAAAAGCAAACCTCGAATTTAAAAATTTGAAAATATTGTTGCCGATGGTGACAAGTATTGATGAAATTGACGAAGCGAGAACATTGTTATTACGCGCATGTGATGAAGTGAGTCGAGAATTAAAATGTGAATGTGCTTTGCCACCGTTAGGTATTATGCTTGAAGTCCCTTCGTTGGTGTTTATGCTGTCACAATTAGTTCATCGGGTTGATTTTATCTCTATTGGAACAAACGATTTAACTCAATATTTGCTTGCTGTCGATCGTAATAATACCCATGTTGCATCACTCTATGATAATTTGCATCCTGCGTTATTACGTTCACTGAGTTTGATTGCGACACAATGCCAATATTACCAGTTACCCATCAGTGTTTGTGGTGAAATGGCAGGAACACCTATCGGGGCATTGCTGTTAATAGGGCTTGGTTTTAGGCAGTTAAGCATGAGTGGACGTAGTTTACCTAGGGTAAAATACTTATTACGCCATCTTGATCCTGTGGTGTTACAGCCTTTTATGCAACAAGTGTTGCAAGCTGAAACAGCAACAGAAATCAAAAAATTGTCTTCTGAATTTATGGAAAGGCAGGGATTAGGTGGATTAATTCGCGGAGGCATCTGACATGCCTTTGTATAAGCCTTTTCTGTGTTAGTGATAAAGAGCAAACACAGAAATTATTAATTAAGTGAAGTAGGGAATAATGAGTATAAGCTACCTTAAATTTCCAGAGATTGATCCCGTTATGTTTTCTATCGGGCCGGTGTCATTACACTGGTACGGTATGATGTATTTAGTTGGATTTGTTTTTGCCTTATGGCTTGCAAACCGACGAGCGGCAAAACCGAATAGTGGTTGGAATAAAAATGAAGTTGAAACATTACTTTATGTCGGTTTTGTGGGGGTGTTTATCGGAGGGCGCTTAGGTTATGTTTTATTCTATAATCTGCCTGTCTTTTTAAATGATCCTCTTTACCTCTTTAAAGTTTGGGATGGCGGTATGTCGTTCCATGGTGGCTTAATTGGGGTAATTTGTGCCATGATTTGGTTTGCAAAACGCACTCAACGTAGATTTTTTCAAGTGGCTGATTTTGTTGCGCCTTTAATTCCATTTGGTTTAGGTTTAGGCCGAATTGGTAACTTTATTAATGGCGAATTATGGGGACGCGTCACATTAGATACGCCTTGGGCCTTCTTATTTCCAAACTCTCGTTCAGAAGATCTTCAGCTTGTTGCTCAAGATCCATCAACGCTATTGCCTATTATTCAAGAGTATGGGGTTTTACCTCGCCACCCATCACAGCTCTATGAAATGCTGTTAGAAGGTGTGGTGCTATTTATTATCCTTAATATTTTTGTACGCAAAAATCGCCCTGTAGGCAGTGTATCGGGTCTATTCCTGATAGGTTATGGTGCATTCCGTATTATTGTTGAATTCTTCCGTCAACCTGATGCGCAATTAGGGTTATTTAGTGGTGTGAGTATGGGGCAATTACTTTCAATTCCAATGATTTTGTTGGGTATTATTTTTATGGTATGGGCTTATCGTCAAGATAAAAGAGCACCACAAAACTCAACATCTGCTCACAAATAGTGTGAGATGAATTTTTTATTATTAGCTAATTAATGAGAGAGACAACATGAAGCAGTATCTGGCATTGTGTCAACGCATTATCGATGAAGGACAATGGATTGATAATAAACGGACAGGAACCCGTTGTTTAACGGTGATTAATGCCGATCTGGAATATGATGTTGCGAATAACCAATTTCCGCTGATAACGACACGAAAAAGTTTTTATAAAGCCGCAATAGCAGAACTGTTAGGGTATTTGCGTGGCTATGATAATGCTGCACAATTTCGTGAAATTGGTTGTAATACATGGAATGCCAATGCGAATGAAAATAGTGCATGGTTAAATAACCCTTATCGCAAAGGTGAAGACGATATGGGGCGTGTTTATGGCGTTCAAGGACGCCAATGGCAACGTCCTGATGGTTCTCATTTTGATCAACTGCGTAAAGTGGTAGATAACTTGGCTAAAGGTATTGATGATCGTGGTGAAATCATCACGTTTTACAATCCGGGTGAAACTGAACTAGGGTGTTTACGTCCTTGTATGCATACGCATACTTTTTCACTTGTCGGTGATACGCTTTATTTAACCTCTTATCAGCGCAGCTGTGATGTGCCATTAGGTTTAAATTTTAACCAAATTCAGTGCTTTGTTTTATTAGCGCTAGTGGCTCAAATCACAGGACATAAACCAGGTAAGGCATTTCATAAGATAATCAACGCACATATCTATGAAAATCAATTACCTCTAATGCGCGATGTACAGTTAAAAAGGGAGCCATTACCGTTACCAACGTTGCATATCAATCCCAAAATCAAAACATTGGAAGATATCGAAACGTGGGTAACAACGGATGATTTTACTGTTGAAGGCTATCAATGTCATGAAGCGATAAAATACCCATTTACAGTATAATTCCTCCTATTGCTTTTAAAGCCCTTGTTTAGTCATAAGCAAGGGCTTTTTATTTTAAAATTAAAGTGTTGTCACTATTTATTAATTATAAATACGTTTATTTTGTATTTTCTCTGAAAATATTATTATTGCGTAGCTGTTCGAGAAAAACGTTTATCTTTGTTTACCTTTAAGCTTGTCATCTGCATGCTCATCGCAGGCTAAAAGGAGAAACAAATGAACAACAACAGGGAAATAAGCCTAAATAAAGCGCTTCAGAAAGAAAGTGAGCAAGGTGTTAGCTTACTTGAAATACTTATCGTGATGTTGATAGTGTCTATTTTAAGTTATCTATCAATCTCTTCTTATCAACATGTTATCAAACAACGCCATTTAATACAGAATGTGCGAGAAACCATCGCTTTTCTTTCTTATCAGCGACAGCAAGCGTTACTGTTTAATGTCAAAATTAAAATAGTATTTTGGCTATCGCCTCATAATAAAATAATGGCGACACCTCTTCATTATTTGCCTGTGCAACAAGAAATTTTCTCTTTAGCTCCAGGCATTCAACTTAAGCAATCAACAATCTCAAATGTTACGTTTGGTGGAATTCGTCAAACGTTAAGACCCATGAGTTTTGTACTTCAAAGTGAAGAGGGGGAAGTAAAAATTATTATTTCATCGTTAGGACGGATAAGAGCATGTAGTCAGAAAATAAAGGTATTTGCATCATGTTAAAGCGCTCTGTATTTTCTTTTTCATCAGGAATGATGTTGATGGAATGCCTCTTCGCTATCGCGATAAGTGGCATATTATTCCTTTGTATTAGTCGAGCTTATCCTCAAATAATGAATACATTGTTCTATTCCTATCAACAATATCAATTAGATGTTTTTTTAAGAGAACGATTATTGGTACTTGAAACGCAGTTAAGGCGTACAGGATATTGTTATGGTGACTGTGTTAATGGGTTGAAGTCAAATCAGTTGCAGGTATCACCTCTAAAGTTAGGGCAATATCCTCATCAAGAAAAAAATTCCTGCATTATTTTTGCTTACGACATCAACAGTAATGGTCGATGGGAGCCACCTTCGTCAAAAGAGAGTGATTATTTTGGGTATCGCCTTAAAAAGGGTCAATTAGAGCAATTAAGAGGCGTAAAAGATTGTGATTCTTCAGGCTGGCAACAATTTTTCGAAAATAATGAGATTGAGGTAACAGAGTTTATCTTACAGCCCTATACAAAAATTTATTCTGTGAAAGCAAATCCGTATTTTTATCTTTCTGTTTCTTTAAAATTTCATTTAAAACAAAAGCCTGAAATAAAATCACATTATCAAAATACCATCCGTTTAAGGAATGTGACTGCACTATGAATATTTATTTCACTCACAGGAGCAATGAACAGGGCTTAGCGGGTATATTTGTCGTGATAGGTTTTATTGGCATGAGTTTATCTATGCTTGGAAATTTTTCTTACCATTACAGGCAATCTGAACAAATAGTGATGCAAGAGTTACAAGCAAGACAGGCCTTTTTATTTGCTGAATCTGCACTGAAATGGGGAATAACACAGGATTGGGATCTTTCATCAATACAATTAAACAAATGGCAATGCCGTCATTTTTATGCCGATCCCAAAATAAAGAGCTGCTTATTTTTAATCTCTACAGATAAGGCTTTACTTCAAGGACAAGCAGAAAGCTTATTAGGTTATAAAATATATCATTATCAATGGGTTAGTTTTAAAAAGGAAAAAAATAAAGTGATTGTTACTGAACCAAATGGGTGGTTAGATTATTGCCCATTTGTGCATAAGGAGTGTGTATCATAAAAAAAGGTCAAAATAGATCAGAAAAGGGGTCCATCTTACTTAATACAATGTTTGTATTACTATTTTTTAATATTAGTTTTGTCGCTATTATAGGGTATAGTCAATCATTAAAAGCTGATTTTCAGCGGTTAATTCAATTACAGCAAACAGGGCAAGGGATTTTTGTTTTATTTGAAATATTGCCTGATAAATCACCTTATTATTTTGCTTATAACCAGAAAATAATGACACGTTCTCTTTCATATTCTGAAGGTTGTCAGCAAATAGAAGGTTATGTTGGTAATAATGTTTTACCTGCGATAAGCCTATACTACTGGTCATGCAATCCATAAGATGAGGGTCTGATGTTTCATATATATCATTCAAATCAGTTGTCATTATTAAAGTCACTTATGGTGCACTTTATGCAGACCAGGCCACTCTCTTCTCCCTTTGAACAAGAAGTGATCTTAGTACAAAGCCCTGGAATGTCCCAGTGGTTGCAAATTCAGCTTGCTGAAAGTTTAGGAATTGCAGCAAATATTCGCTATCCATTACCTGCAACATTTATTTGGGAAATGTTTACGCGAGTACTATCAGGTATACCTAAAGAAAGTGCTTTTTCTAAAGATGCCATGACATGGAAATTAATGGCATTACTACCTGAATATTTAGTCCATGAAGCATTTAAGCCACTACTTCATTATCTTGATGATGATGAAGATAAACGTAAATTACACCAATTAGCGGGACGTGTTGCTGACTTATTTGACCAATATTTAGTGTATCGGTCAGATTGGTTGGCCGCATGGGAAAACGATGAATTGATAGAAGGGTTGAGTGAAAATCAGCACTGGCAAAAAATATTGTGGGTAGCATTACAGCAATACACCAAAGATCTCAATCAGCCTCAATGGCATCGTTCTAATCTTTATCAACAATTTATTTCGACATTAAATGGTGCAAAAGAAGGAGAACTTCAGCACTGTTTTCCACCTCGTATCTTTATTTGTGGAATTTCTGCATTACCTCAAGTCTATTTGCAGGCACTGCAAGCAATTGGGCGTCATACAGAGATCTATTTACTTTTTACAAACCCTTGCCGTTACTATTGGGGAGATATTCAAGATCCTAAATTTCTTGCTCGTCTTAATAGTCGAAAACCTCGTCATTATCAGCAATTACATGAATCGCCTTGGTTTAAAGATGAAAAAAATGCCTCTTTATTATTTAATGAAGAGGGAGAGCAAAATATCGGTAATCCGCTATTAGCCTCATGGGGAAAGCTGGGTAAAGATAACCTCTATTTTCTTTCTGAGCTTGAATATACTGATGTGTTGGATGCTTTTGTTGATATTCCAAGAGATTGCTTACTTCATCAATTACAAGCAGATATCCTTGATTTAGACGATTTTTCACAATTAGGCACAACTCTTAAAACTTATGAATGTAGTGAGAAAAAACGTGTTATTTCGCCTGATGATCACTCTCTGACCTTTCATGCAAGTCATAGCCCACAACGTGAAGTGGAAGTATTGCAAGATCAATTATTGCATTTGCTAGAGCAAGATCCTGAATTACTACCACGAGATATTATTGTGATGGTTGCAGATATAGATAGTTATACGCCTTATATTCAGGCTGTTTTTGGTAATGCACCTGCTGAACGCTATCTTCCTTTTGCGATTTCTGATAGAAAAGCACGTCAAGCACACCCTGTATTACAAGCCTTTATTACACTATTAGAACTTCCTCAAAGTCGTTTTACCGCAGAACAAGTATTAGCTTTACTTGAAGTGCCTGCATTAGCAGGACATTTTTCTATTTTTGAAAGTGAATTAAAATTACTACGCCGATGGGTCGATGAATCAGGTATACGTTGGGGATTGGATGATGAAAACGTAGCTTCATTTTTACTCCCTATCACTGGTAAAAATACCTGGGAATTTGGTTTATTGCGTATGTTGCTTGGTTACGCAATGGAAAGCGAAAATGGCCCTTGGAAAGGTGTACTTCCTTATGATGAATCCAGCGGTCTAGTTGCAGAACTTGCAGGGCATCTTGCTGATTTTCTTTACACATTAAGTGAATGGCGTACACGTTTAAGTGAAACACGTTCCTTAGAAGCGTGGTTAGAAATTGGACAACAATTGGTTGATGCCTTTTTTGAAGCTGATGGAGAGACCGAGTTAGTTTTAGCGTTGATAACACAACAGTGGCAAAAAGTGATTGAGAACGGATTAAAAGCACGATATCAAAATGAAATTCCATTAGTGCTTATTCGCGATGAATTAACAGTACGGTTTGATGATGAAAAGATTAGCCAGCGTTTTTTGGCAGGAAGCTTGAACTTTTGTACGTTAATGCCTATGCGCTCAATTCCTTTTAAAGCAGTGTGTTTATTAGGAATGAACGATGGTGTTTATCCTCGTAATATACAGCCGTTAGGTTTTGATTTAATGGCAGAAAAGCGCCGTCGTGGTGACAGAAAACGCCGTGATGATGACCGTTATTTATTCCTTGAGGCGCTTAGTTCGGCCGAAAAATACCTTTATATCAGCTACATCGGTAAATCAATCCGTGACGATCGTGAGTGTAACCCGTCCGTCTTAATCAAAGAGCTACAAGATTATATTGGCCAAAATTTCCGCCTACCTGATGATGGAAAACTTAATGTTGATGACAGTGCAACTCGCATTAACCAGCATTTATTAACACAGCATAGCAGGGTTCCTTTTGCTCAAGAAAACTTCCACATTGAGGCATCTTCTCGTTCTTATGCCTCAGAATGGTTACCAGCAGCCCGTGGACAAGGGGCTGCTCATCAAGGTTTTACGGAATCACTAGATGATGATGCATCAATAGATAAAGTCTCCGTTGATGCACTTTCTCGTTTTTATCGCCATCCTATCCGCGCTTTCTTCCAACAAAGATTAAAAACCAACTTTGTTATTGAAGAAACAGAATTGCCCGAAGAAGAGCCTTTTGTGATAAATGCACTTCAACGTTATTTATTAAATCAATGGCTATTGAAAGCTTTGATTGATCAAACGTCAACGGAATCGTTATTTGAGCGTATTAAAGCAGCAGGGCAACTTCCAGCAAGTGCATTTGGTCAAATTTATTGGGAACAACAAATAGAAGAGCTACTTCCTTTAGCGGAAAAGGTGAGAAGTGAACGATTAGCTACGCATTCTGTCACACTAGAGCAACGCTTTAGTGCGATGCCGTTGATTGGACGTTTAAATGAAGTGCAAGCAGATGGCTTACTACGTTGGCGACCTGCGAGCTTAACGGCTAATGACTTATTGCAACTGTGGATCGAACATCTGGTTTATTGTTTGAAAGAGGGGACTGGCGAAAGTCGGTTTTATGGCAGAAAAGAGACGCAATGGTGTTTATTACCGGTTGAGCCTGAATTTGCCTATTCAACTTTAGATAATTTAATTCACGATTATAAACAAGGGCTAAATAGCCCATTAGCATTGTTTGCAAAAAGTGGCTGGGCTTGGCTACAAGCTTGCTATGATAAAAAAACACAAGAATTTTTACTGGATGATGAAGAGACTCTCGCAAAAGCGGAGTTAGTGCTGCTACAACATTTAACGGATAGCTATAATCGAGATGGTGAAATGAGCGATATGTATGTTCAGCGTGCTTTTTCTCAATTAGACGAGCATTTTTTACAAACAGTAAAAAAGACGGCATTAACGATATTTAAACCAATAATTCCATTTTTAAAAAAATAAGGGAGCTCATATCAGATGAGAAAATACTTATCGCAACTATGGATCATGTTGCTATTGATGCTAGTGAGTATCAACAGCTTTGCTGCTGATCCTCTTTGGCAAGTATTGCCAGATAGTATTGAAAAAAGTGAAAGTGATCCACGGCAATATCAAGCGATTAAATTGCCTAATGATATGACTGTATTACTGGTTTCTGACGAAAAAGCAGTTAAATCATTAACGGCAGTTGCGTTACCTGTTGGCGCATTAGAAGATCCTGATAGTCAGCAAGGGCTGGCGCACTATTTGGAACATATGGTGCTAATGGGATCGGTGAAATATCCTCAATCTGGCAGTATGTCAGAGTTCTTACAAAAGAATGGGGGATCTCATAATGCGAGTACTACAACGTATCGTACTGCTTTTTATTTAGAAGTGGAAAATAGTGCCATTAATGAAGCCGTTGATCGTCTTGCTGATGCCTTAGCTGAACCTTTACTTGATCCTAAAAATGCAGATCGCGAACGTAATGCGGTTAATGCTGAATTAACCATGGCGCGTGCACGTGATGGTATGCGTTTTTGGCAGGTTAGAGCAGAAACCTTAAACCCAGCACATCCAAGTTCTCGTTTTATGGGCGGAAATTTAGAAACGCTGAGTGACAAGCCAAATAGTAAACTTCAAGATGAATTAATTAAATTCTATCAAACGCACTATTCTGGCAACTTAATGAATGGGGTGATTTATAGTAATAAATCACTTGATGAATTATCTAAATTAGCCGCAGAAACCTTTGCTCGTATTCCAAATAAAAAAGCAGATATCCCTGTAACCACGGTGCCTGCGATGACGGATAAAGAAAAAGGGTTAATGATCCATCTGGTGCCCGCTTTACCACAAAAAACCTTACAAATTGAATTTAATATTGATAATAATGTTGCCGAATTTCGCAGTAAATCTGATGCGTATATTGGTTATTTAATCAGTAATCGTAGTTCAGGAACACTTGCAACATGGTTACAAGATCAAGGTTTAGCTGAAAGTATCAGCGCATTTTCAGAGCCTTATATCGATCGTAATCAAGGCTCATTTACAATTTATGTTGCGCTAACAGATAAAGGTTTAGCGCAAAAAGATAAAGTCATTGCAGCTATTTTCTCATACCTTCGATTAATAGAGTCGCAAGGTATTAGTCAGCGTTATTTTAATGAAATTGCGAATGTTTTAGATCTCTCATTCCGTTATGGTTCGATTGTTAGAGATATGAATTATATAGAAAGCATTTCAGATATGATGTTGCGTTATCCAATCAAAAATATCTTGAATGCAGATTATATTGCCGATAATTATGAGCCTTCAGCAATTCTTTCTCGTCTAGAATCACTTACGCCAGAGAAAGCGCGTATTTGGGTGATAAGTCCTAATGAACCGTCTAACAAGCAAGCCTATTTTGTTAATGCACCTTATCAAGTTGATAAAATCACAGCTAAACAATTAGAAACATGGCAGATATTGTCGGATGATATTTCATTATCTTTACCAACACTTAATCCCTATATCCCCAATAATCTGTCGTTGATTGATGCAGATAGTAAAATCACCAAACCACAATTATTGTGGCAAGATAAAAGTGCTCGCTTGTTCTATATGCCATCACACTATTTTTCTGATGAGCCAAAAGCCAGTGTGACATTAAGTTTGGTAAATAAGAAATCAGACATTACGGTTAAACAGCAAGTTACACAAGCTCTAACAGATTATCTCGCGGGCTTAGCGCTCAGTGAATTATCTTACCAGGCCTCTGTTGCAGGTATGAACATCTCATCCTCATCAGGACAAGGTATTGATTTTTCAATGAATGGTTATACTCAACATTTACCTGAGTTAGTGAATGCGACATTAAAAAGCTATATGAGTTTTGAATCGACTCAAGAAGAGCTAGATCAGGCTAAATCTTGGTATCGCGAACAACTTGAAGTTACTCATAACCTAAAAGCATTTGAAGCAGCAATGTTGCCCGCTCGCCAATTAAATACGATCCCGTATTATGAAGAAGCTGACAAACTCAAAGCATTAGAGTCAATTACACTGCAAGATATTATTGATAATCGTCGTGAAGTGATTAAAAACGCCGCACTTCAAGCGTTGATTGTTGGTAATTTAACGCCAGAGCAAAGCCGTGATATTGTGAAATCTGCGCATGAGTTATTAGGTAATCAAGGGACAGAATACTGGATTGGTGAAACATTAGTTTTCAATAAATTTGATGCAGTTGAATTTCAAAATAAATCGAACAGTACGGATAATGCCTTAGGCGAGCTTTATATTCCTACAGGGTATAGTCGCCT
This sequence comes from Proteus sp. G2300, assembly GCF_009915965.1. Taxonomy (NCBI): domain Bacteria; kingdom Pseudomonadati; phylum Pseudomonadota; class Gammaproteobacteria; order Enterobacterales; family Morganellaceae; genus Proteus; species Proteus sp. G2300. Next base: position 63,800 of record NZ_JAABNK010000003.1, on the reverse strand, counting down.
TGAAGGTCAGGCTATTTCTTCTGTATTAGCTTCGGTTATTAAGCCTTGGTTTTATGATCAATTAAGAACAGAAGAACAACTCGGTTATGCTGTATTTGCTTATCAAGGCACAATGGGTGAACAGTCTGGCTTAGGTTTCTTATTGCAAAGTAATGCTAAACCGCCAGTTTACTTAAATGAACGTTATAACGCATTTTATCAGCAAGCCTACGAACGTTTGAAAAAAATGAGTGAGGCTGATTTTAATCAGTATAAGCAAGCAATTATTACTGAAGTTAAACAACCACCTCAAACTTTCTATGAAGAAGTCTCTCTTTATCGAAATGATTTCCATCGTAATAATTTAAAATATGATGGACGAGAGAAATTCTTAGCTGAGCTTAATAAAGTGACGTTAAAACAAGCTATTGAGTTTTATGAAAAAGCAGTAATAAAACCAAATGGTTTTGTGTTTGTTTCTCAAATAATTGGCAAAGATGGTAAAGATGCTGATTATGCGCAAAATAAAAAATGGAAACGTTATACAACCGTCAGTGAATTACAAAAAACGTTACCAATTGAGGAAATTAAAGAGTGAGTGAAGTGATACAGGCACAGCCATTAAATCCTTATACACTTCCTTTATATCAAAGGCGCCTTATTGAGGCTTCTGCAGGTACAGGTAAGACCTATACCATCGGACTACTGTATTTGCGATTACTTCTTGGCTTAGGGGGAGATTCTGCGTTTTATCGTCCTCTCAGCGTTGAAGAGATTTTGGTTGTGACATTTACAGATGCGGCCACTGATGAATTACGTGCACGTATTCGTAAAAATATCCATGAACTAAGGCTTGCCTGTATCCGCCATGATGTTGATAGTGGTGACAAAACATACCAAGAGTTACTCAAACAAATTCCGAATAAAGAGTTAGCCGCGCAGTGGTTATTAGAAGCTGAGCGTCAAATGGATGAAGCAGCTATTTACACTATTCATGGATTTTGCCAGCGTATGCTGGCAAACAATGCATTTGAGTCAGGTGTATTGTTTGAACAAGTTTTGATCCAAGATGAATATGAGCTGAAAAAACGTGTTTGTGCTGATTTTTGGCGTCGCCACTGTTATCCCCTTTCTTATGATGTTGCTAATGCGGTTAGCCAGATTTGGTCTGGTCCAGAGCAACTGCTTTATGAAATACAACCTTATTTACAAGGTGAAATGCCAGAAATTGAAGGTGTGGCATTAGACAGTGAAAATGAATCAGTAAAAGAGCGTCATCAGGCTGTTATTGAAGCCATTAACAAGGTGAAAGCGCGCTGGAATGAACATCATCATGAAGTTGAAGCGTGGATAACGGCCTCAGGCGTGGATAAACGAAGTTATAGTAGCCGTTTTTTACCTAAATGGATTGAAGAAATCACGCTGTGGGCAGCAACATTTGAAACGAAAAGCTATCAACTACCTGATTGCTTGGTTCGTTTTTCTCAAGAAACCTTAAATGAAAAAGCCACCAAAGGCCCAGCTCCAGAACATATTCTTTTTGTTGAAATTGAGCATTTAACAAAACAAAGCTTAACACTGCGTGATGTTATTTTAGTAAACGCTATTCCTGAAATACGCCAAGGTATTGAAAATGAAAAAATGCGTCGGGGTGAAATGGGGTTTGATGATCTCTTAACACGTTTAGACAGAGCATTAAAACGCGAAGGTGCAGACGCGTTATCGCAGGCTATACGTGAGCGTTATCCCGTTGCAATGATTGATGAGTTTCAAGATACCGATCCTCAACAATACCGTATTTTTGATGCTATTTATGGTGAGCATGAAAACAGTGGATTACTTTTTATCGGTGATCCTAAACAGGCAATTTATGCTTTCCGTGGTGCTGATATTTTTACTTATATTCAAGCACGAAAACAAACAACACACCATTACACTTTAAACACTAACTGGCGCTCTGCTCCAGGGATGGTGAATGCAGTTAATAAACTTTTTATGCGCTCCAGTGCTCCGTTTTTATTTGAGCATATTCCTTTTATTGAGGTGAGTTCTGCTGAAAAAAACCAAGACATGGCTTTTATTTATCATGGTAAATCGATCTCACCTTTTAACTTTTGGCTTGCTGAAGGTGAAAGTCTATCAGCGGGAAATTATGAGCAAATGATGGCAACGCAATGTGCAGCTCAAATTCGTGATTGGTTATCAGCAGGCGATCAACAGCAAGCATGGCTCCTAGAGCAAGGTGAAAAAAAATCACTGACATCGGCCGATATCATGGTGCTGGTTCGTAGTCGTAGAGAAGCATTACTTATTCGTGATGCACTAAATTTACTCTCTATACAATCTGTATTTTTATCAAACCGTGAAAGTGTATTTGAAACGAATGAAGCTAAAGATTTGCTTTGGTTACTGCAAGCAGTTGTAACGCCAGAGAAAGAGCGCGTTTTACGAGCCTCTTTAGCTAGTCGGTTATTTGGTTTTAGTGCAAGAGAAATTGATAGCTTAAATCATGATGAGCAGCGCTGGAATAGTTATGTAGAGCAATTTGCTGATTATTATGTTTTATGGCAAAAACGTGGCGTTTTACCGATGTTGCGTAAAATTATGATGGATCATCATATTGCCGAGGATCTACTTGCCAGTATCGAGGGGGAACGAAGGCTCACTGATATTATGCATCTTGGTGAATTATTACAAGAAACCTCATTACAACTTGATAGTGAACATGCGCTTATACGTTGGTTAGCACAACAAATTTCTCATCCTGATGCACAATCAGAAAGTCAACAAATGCGCTTGGAAAGTGATCGAAATCTTGTGCGAATTTGTACTATTCATAAATCCAAAGGTCTTGAATATCCTATTGTTTGCCTGCCTTTTGCTTGTAATTATCAAGAGCAAAAAGGGGCGCTTTATCATGACAGAGAAAAATTTTACGCTAAGTTAGATATTTTTAGTCGACCGGAAAGCATGCGTTTAGCGGATGAAGAGCGTTTAGCTGAAGATTTACGCCTACTTTATGTGGCATTAACACGTTCTAAATTTTGTTGCTATGTCGGTGTTGCACCGTTGGTGAAAGGGAATAAACGTAAATCGGGGAACACCGATCTCCATAAAAATGCTTTAGGGTATTTATTACAGCAAGGTGAAGAAGGAAATAGTGAATTATTACATCAATCCATCCATGCATTACTCGATGAAAATATTAGTGTGAGCACGCTTAATGGTGTTTCAGCACATCGTTACCAACCTCAGTTAGTCAGTGACGAAAAATTAGAGGCTGCGGTATTTAAACGTAAAATTCATGATAATTGGCGCATAACCAGCTATTCAGGATTAACGTATCAACATTCAAATCGCGGATATCATTTTGATGTTGGCGATATTGAGGATTTGGTGCAGTCTATTGCACCAGGACTGGATACTGATGCCAAAGGTGAGAAACAACGAGAAGAAGTTGGAGCCCATTCGATTCATCATTTCCCTCGAGGTGCAGTTGCAGGAACATTCTTACATGGTTTGCTTGAAGTTTTGGATTTTTCTCAACCCATTGATGAACAATGGATGCAAGAGCAATTAATGGCTCAAGGCTTTGATGAAAAGTGGGCACCATTATTAGTAACCTGGATGGAAACCCTGTTTCATACCCCTCTTAATGCTGATGGGTTATGCCTTGCTGATATCCCTAATACACAACAACTTGATGAATTGCAATTCTATTTACCGATTGAACAAGCAGTCTCATCATCTCAGTTGACTCAATTAATAAGTCAGTTTGATCCCTTATCAAAGCGTTGTGCACCTTTACAATTTCAGCAAGTAGAAGGCATGTTAAAAGGCTTTATTGACTTAGTTTTTTGTTGGGAAGGGAAATATTATGTGGTGGATTATAAATCGAATTGGCTAGGTGAATCGAGTGAGGACTATACTCAAGAAGCGATGGTTAATGCAATGATAGATCACCGTTACGATTTGCAGTACCAACTCTATACGTTAGCGTTACATCGTTTTTTACAGCAACGTATTCCAGATTATGATTACAAAAAACATTTTGGGGGAATTTATTACCTTTTTTTACGTGGTATAGATAAAGCACACCCTGGAAATGGAGTTTATGCCTATTTACCTGATGAAGCGTTTGTTTTAGCGCTAGATGCACTATTTACAGGAAAAAGTATGAAAAGTAGTACTTCTGATGTAGTCGATGAGAAATCAAAATGATCAAACTATTAGAACAAGCGATTACACAAAATGTATTACGCCCGTTAGATCTTCGATTTGCACAAATGCTGGTGGAAGATGAAAATCCGATTTTACTGTTTATATTTGCCTATTTAAGTGCTCAAACAGGGGCGGGGCATGTTTGTTTACCATTAAATATTATCAAAGAAAATCAATTGTTTGATGGTAGACAAGAAGAGCTTTCCCGTGAAATTTGGCAAAGAATGGGGGAGCCTTCGACTCATCAAATAATAGAAGCGTTAATGCATAGTCATTGTGTGACACAAGGTGACGATAATTCTCCGTCACCTATCATTTTAGATAATGGGCTTCTCTATCTACAAAGAATGTGGAGCTACGAAGAAAAAGTGGCTCAATTTTTTAGGCGAGAACACCCCATTGTCGATAATGATGAAAAGGCATTAATTGTAGCCCTCAATCAGCTTTTTCCAACAGTAAAAGAAAATCAAGAAACCAATTGGCAGAAAGTAGCTGCCAGTGTTGCTATAACGAGTCCTATCGCTATTATTTCAGGAGGGCCAGGAACAGGGAAAACCACAACCGTGGCTAAAATTTTAGCTGCTTTTGTGATGCTTACTTCAAATGAGAAACCCATTATTCAACTAGCCGCACCAACTGGAAAAGCAGCAGCTCGATTAACAGAATCTTTAGGTAAAGCACTTGCACAACTTGCTTTAAGCGAAGAAGAAAATAAATGGATGCCAAAACAGGCACAAACTATTCATCGTTTGTTAGGGGCTCAGCCCGAAAGTCAACAAGTGCGTTACCATAAAGATAACCCATTACAGCTTGATATCTTAGTTATTGATGAAGCATCAATGGTTGATTTACCTATGATGGCTCGCTTAATTGATGCACTTCCAACGCAATGCCATGTTATTTTTTTGGGTGATAAAGATCAGTTAGCTTCTGTTGAAGCTGGGGCTGTGTTAGGGGATATTTGTCGTTTTGCGGATGATGGTTTAAGCCAAAAGCGATTTGAAAAAATTGATTATTTAACACAAGGTGAGTTATCAAAATCAGCAAATGCAATTTCTGTTTCTAACACACCGGTTTCAGTTGTCAGTGATTCGCTTTGCTTATTACGAAAAAGTTATCGATTTGGCTCCAGTTCAGGCATTGGCCAACTTGCTTTTGCTGTAAACCAAGGACAGACCAAAACAGCCCTAACACTGTTAAAGAAAGCAAAAATTACACCTCAACAAATTGAAATGGCACTAGATACTCAAGATGTGAGTTTTATTCCATTAGAGAGTGATGAAAACTATTTACTGATGATACAAGATGCGGCACAAGCCTATCGTCAGTATCTCTCATTGATAGCAGAAAAAGCCTCTCCTGATGCTATTCTTAACGCATTTAACCAATATCGTTTATTGTGCGCATTAAGAGAAGGGCCTTTTGGTGTCAGCGGATTAAACGAGCGAATTGAAATGCTATTGCATCGCCAACGATTAATTCGTCGCCCCACAAATAGCTATCAGAGTGACTATATTGGGCGCCCAATTATGATCCAGCGAAATGACAGTACTCTTGGGCTGTTTAATGGTGATATCGGCATTATGCTCAATAATGATGAAGGCGAAATGAAAGCCTTTTTCCAATTACCAGATGGTACCTTGAAAGCTATTCAACCTAGCCGATTACCTCAACACGAAACGGCGTATGTCATGACAGTACATAAATCGCAGGGGTCTGAATTTACACACACCGCATTGGTATTACCTGAAAAATTTTCGCCCGTAGTCAGCCGTGAATTGTTGTACACTGCTTTAACGCGCGCTAAACAAAAGCTTTCTCTTTACGCTTGCGAGTATATGGTGAAAATGGCTATTCAAACACGTATTCAGCGTCGAAGTGGGTTAGTCGATAAATTACGTTATTAATATTTACCTAATAAGATAAAAACAATAAAAGACAGGCATTGAGAGGGATACCTGTCTTTGGGGTTGTGTTAAATATTACTCTTTATGTAAATCTAAAATCAAGATCTTAGAGCGACGCTGATAATTGTAGAGCGCTTGTTTTTCAATGGGTAACTTATCAATTTCAGCAGGTTCAAATCCTTTCTCTTGAAACCAGTGAATACTTCTCGTTGTTAAAACAAATAGTTTCTCTAGTCCCAATTGCTTAGCATGAGTAGAAATACGTTGCAGTAATACTTCACCACGGCAAGAACTACGATAATCAGGATGTACGGCAACACAGGCCATTTCACCAATTTTTTCTGATTGATAAGGATAAAGCGCGGCACAGGCAATAGTCATATTATCGCGTTCAATAATAGTAAATTGGTCTATCTCTATTTCTAATTGTTCTCTTGAACGTCTGACTAAAATACCTTGTTGTTCTAATGGGCGAATAAGTTCGAGTATGCCACCAATATCATTGATATTGGCTCTGCGAACTTTTTCTGCGCTTTCCATCACAATTTGAGTCCCAATACCATCTCGAGAAAATAGCTCTTGAATAAGCGCACCATCAGATTGATAACTTAATAGATGACTGCGTTCTACCCCCCGACGACAGGCTTTAACAGCGCCTCGCAAGAATCTAACTGTACCTGAGTGGTAATCACCTTCTGTTTGTAGTTCTTGAATTTTGTCTTCTGCTTGATTAGGTAGTAATTCAGACACAATGTGACCATCTTCATCAACCACTCCCTGGAAAGAGCAAAAACCAATCATTTTTTGCGCTTTAAGTTTTATAGCAAGTTGTGTTGCCACTTCTTCTGATGTGAGATTAAAACTTTCACCTGTAACAGACACGGCTACAGGGCCAATTAATACAATGGCATTACTGTCTAATTGACGATGAATTGCTTCTTCATCAATACGGCGAATTTTTCCGCTGTGACAATAATCAACACCATCATCAACTCCTAAAGGTTGCGCGATGACAAAGTTGCCACTAACCACATTAATATGCGCGCCTTGTAATGGTGTATTACTTAAACTCATTGATAAACGTGCGGTAATATCGAGCTGTAATGTACCCGCAGCTTGTTTAACAATTTCTAAGGTTTTACTATCTGTAATACGGGTATATTTATGATAAATCGGAGAGACTTTTTGCACTTCAAGTGCCATATCAATTTGTGGTCTTGCGCCATAAACAACCACTAAACGGATACCTAAACTGTGTAGTAATCCAATATCGTTAATGATGGATGGGAAATTTTCATGTGCAATAGCTTCGCCACCCAACATAATGACAAATGTTTTGCCTCTATGTGCATTAATATACGGAACCGAGTGGCGGAATCCATCGACCAATTCGGTGCTACGCTCTTTCATAAAGCCCTCTCAAATGAATTTTTATTCGTATTTTATGTATTTTTATTCTTTTTGGTGAGAAATGGCAAGTAAAATCCTATCTTATTGTTTTGCATAAGGGCAGAATATTCGTGTAAAAGTGAGTAATTGTGCTGTTTTTAAGTGACAGTGAAGTGTGGATTGGGTAAAGTTTTTCGTTCTTAACTTTTTTTATCTCTTTTTAGAGTTTATTGACGTTAATCGTTTTTTTGGAATATTTTCATGAGTCATTCTGAGCACAATCAAACTCGTCGTCGTCTTATTAAAGGAATTGGCGCGTTATTATTGTTAAGTGTTAGCCCTGTTGGCTTGGCTGCGACAGCATCTATTGTGGCCGTCAGGGTCTGGCCTGCCTCGACTTATACTCGCGTGACTATAGAATCAAGTACACCACTTAAATATCGTCAGTTTGCATTATCAAACCCTGAACGTATTGTGGTGGATTTAGAAGGTATTCAACTTAATAGCGTACTAAAAGGGGTTGCTAATCAGGTGCAGACTAGCGATCCTTATTTGAAATTGATCCGTGTTGGTCAAAATACGCCCAAAACAGTGCGACTGGTATTTGAGGTAAAAACAGCAGTGCAGCCACAAATGTTTACTCTAAAGCCTGTTGCGGAATTTAAAAACCGTTTAGTGTTAGATTTCTACCCAAGTCACGGCTCAGACACTGAAGATGACCCACTCTTAGCACTGTTACGTGAATATAATGATGGCGATTTACAACAAGCGGTACCCGCACAAACAGATACACGTAAACCGGGTCGGGCGGGACGAGATAGGCCAATTATCATTATGATCGATCCTGGGCATGGCGGGGAAGATCCCGGTGCCGTTGGGAAATATAAAACGCGTGAAAAAGATGTGGTATTACAAATAGCACGTCGCTTAAGAACATTAATCGATAAAGACGCCAAAATGAAGGCGTATATGACACGTAATGAAGATGTGTTTATTCCATTAACAGTGCGTGTTGCTAAAGCACGAAAAATGCAAGCAGACCTGTTTGTCTCTATTCATGCAGATGCATTTACTAATCGTTCTGCCAGAGGCTCATCTGTTTTTGCGTTGTCAAAAACAGGTGCGACCAGTAATACGGCACGTTATCTTGCGCAAACTCAAAATGAGTCTGATTTAATTGGTGGTGTGAGCAAAAGTGGTGACCGTTATGTTGATCATGCCATGCTTGATCTTGTGCAAACAGCGACTATCAATGACAGTTTGAAATTTGGTAGTGAGGTGCTTAAATTGTTAGGAGGGATTAATAAACTGCATAAAAATAAAGTCGATCAGGCAGGATTCGCTGTATTAAAAGCGCCTGAAATCCCTTCTATTTTAGTAGAAACTGCCTTTATCAGTAATATCGAAGAAGAGAAAAAACTGAAAACGGCTAAATTCCAGCAACAAATTGCAGAATCTATTTTTAAAGGTATCAAAGCTTATTTTGCTAATGGTGGTGAGTTAACCTTAGCTGATCGTAGCTAGTGTTTTCCTCTTATCTTTTATATTCCAGTAGAAAGTAAACATTGCTTTCTATTGGGGTTTCTTATTACTTTTCAATAAAATAACCTTATTTAACATCATGACTTTATTACAAAAAAGATAACTAATAGAATAAATATATGGACAGAGTAGGGAATAAAATTGAATTAATTTAGGAAGAGGGTAAAAAATGAGAGAGATATCTTGAAAGAAAATTGGTTGCGGGAGCTGGATTTGAACCAACGACCTTCGGGTTATGAGCCCGACGAGCTACCATGCTGCTCCATCCCGCGACTGAATTGTTATTTATAGAATTGGTTGCGGGAGCTGGATTTGAACCAACGACCTTCGGGTTATGAGCCCGACGAGCTACCATGCTGCTCCATCCCGCGACTGATACTATAACTGACTACTTTGTGAATTGGTTGCGGGGGCCAGATTTGAACTGACGACCTTCGGGTTATGAGCCCGACGAGCTACCAAGCTGCTCCACCCCGCGTCTCCACAGAGGGGCACTATACTCAGGATCTGGTGAGTTGCAAGTTTTTTATGAAATTTTTATCGTTTTCTTTTAAAAACGGTCAGAAATAATACATGGAGATGCAATTTTAGGCAGTTATACTTGTCATGCTTCGAGTTATAGTACAATTCTGTGAGTTGAGTCATATATAGTTTATCTATGCACTTTACCTTTTTTCATTTGTTATCTACCTGTATCTCGAATTATTTAGAGCATATATTTAATGTTTAAAAGTCGTATTGGTTAGTTGATAATAGAAGACATTAGCAATGGGGGACATTCATATCTTTATTGATTTGGCTTTGGTATCTTTCTCATTCAAAATCAACTCTCAAATTTAATCATTAAGCGAGTAAAAAATGGTTACTTGGCGAAAATCGTTAATTTTAGGTATGTTAGCGCTTGCCTTAACAGGATGTCACCGTCCCACAGAGCAAGGTCAGCAATATAAAGATGGAAAGCTTAAACAGGACTTGATCGAAGTCAGCTCGCCAAATACACAAGGTACACCGATTAATGGCCCAGATTATCTGCAACAAATTAATCAGATAAGTCAAACATCATCTCGCTTGTATAATAGCCATCAAGAGACTTATCAAGCTGTTGAAAACTGGTTACGTTCAGGGGCAGATACTCGCCAATTACGCCAATTTAATCTTTCTGCATTTCAAATGGAAGGTGTTGATAATTACGGTAACGTTCAATTTACTGGCTATTATACGCCAGTTCTTGAAGCTCGTTTAACACGACAAGGCGAATTCCAATACCCTCTTTATAAAATGCCCGCGAATAGCCGTTCTAAGCTTCCTTCACGCGCAGCTATCTATAATGGCGCATTAAGCCAATCTTTGATTGCTGCTTACAGTAATTCCATTATGGATAACTTTATGATGGAAGTTCAAGGGAGTGGCTATGTTGATTTTGGTGATGGAAAACCGCTTACGTTCTTTGGTTATGCAGGAAAAAATGGGCATGCTTATCGAAGCATTGGTAAAGTGCTTATCGATAATGGTGAAGTAGAAAGAAAAGATATGTCGATGCTTGCTATCAGGGAATGGGCTGATAAACATAGCGATGCTGAAGTAAGAAAATTGTTAGAAGAAAATCCTTCATTTGTCTTTTTTAAACCCGAACCTTTTACACCAGTAAGAGGTGCTAGTGCTATTCCATTGGTTGCACTTGCATCTGTTGCTTCTGATAGAAGTATTATTCCAGCGGGAACTGTATTATTGGCTGAAATTCCTGTACTTGATAATACTGGTAAGTTTACCGGTGAATATCAGATGCGTTTGATGGTAGCATTAGATGTGGGCGGTGCAATCAAAGGACATCATTTCGATATTTATCATGGAATTGGCAAAGATGCAGGTCATATGGCTGGTTTTTATAATCATTATGGCCGTGTTTGGGTATTAAAAAAATCACAACTTAACTTACTAAATCCTGCGTCATAAAACGATTTACTATTCATCGAGTTATTATTAACGGTAAAATCACGTAAACGACATGGCTATTGATATTAATAGCCATGATACCTTTTGTTATTTAGGTTGTTATCGCATTATGCAAAATTCATTATCAGATTCATATTTACAACGCTTTTCTGGAATAGGACGACTTTATGGGCAAAAAGCGTTGTTTTATTTTGCTCAGGCTCATATTTGTGTCGTGGGTATAGGTGGGGTAGGCAGTTGGGCTGCAGAAGCACTAGCACGTAGTGGTATTGGTGCTATCACCTTAATTGATATGGATGATGTTTGTGTAACTAATACGAATCGGCAAATACATGCATTAAAAGAAAATGTGGGGCAGCCTAAATGCGATGTTATGAAACAGCGTATTTTGGAAATAAATCCAGAATGTAATGTCACTAGTATTGATGATTTTGTCACGGTTGATAATGTCGATGAGATGATGAATAACAATTTTGATTATGTGGTTGATGCGATTGATAGTGTTAGGCCCAAAGCGGCGTTATTAGCTTATTGTCGTCGTTATAAAATTCCTGTGATCACAACAGGAGGGGCTGGAGGCCAAACTGATCCAACCCAAATTCAGGTCGTTGATTTAGCAAAAACAATTCAAGATCCTTTAGCTGCTAAACTAAGAGAGCGCTTGAAATCTGATTTTAATGTTGTAAAAAATAGCAAAGGTAAGCTAGGAATAGATTGTGTTTTCTCAACTGAACAACTGGTTTACCCGCAGGGAGATGGGACGGTTTGTGCAGCGAAAAGCACTGCTGATGGCGTAAAACGAATGGATTGTTCCGCAGGATTTGGGGCTGTAACGATGGTAACGGCTTCTTTTGGTTTTATCGCGGTGTCTCATGCGTTGAAGAAGATGTTGGCTAAGGCACAACGAGAAGGTCGACTATAATACTCGTCATACTTCAAGTTGCAGCGTTGTTGACTATGCTCATTCGCACTAGTCACATACTGATGTATGCTCCTAGTGACTCATTCACTTATCGCCTGGCTGCACCTCGTATTATTTATAGTATATATTTGTATTATATATTGAGATTTTGAGCCTAAGTTAAGGCTAAGATTGAGAAGTGAGTGATTTTAACCGCGCGATAATTGCATTCACTCCATCAGTGCGGGATTGGCTAATTTGATTAGCCAATCCTAATTGATCAAAAATCGCTAATATATCGATATCAGCTATTTCCTGTGCCGTTTTATTTTCAACTATTGTTAAAATAATAGTAAGTAAGCCTTTTACAATCCGTCCATCACTATCACCATAAACGTGATATTTGCCCTCATTGTTTAATTCAACCCCAAGCCACACTCTATTTTCACAACCCTGGATCTCTTTTTCTGTTGTTTTTAATGTATCTGGTAATGCAGGTAGTTTTCGTGAAAGTTGAATTAATTGACGATATTTATCTTCCCATGCTTTTGATTTTTGAAAATCCTTAAGCAAGGTCTCTAAAGTAATTTCATGGCCAAAAGGGTGTTGAGTAGTGAGGTGATGTGTGTTGTTCATTATCATTATTCGTCTTTTAAGAGTGTTAGCGCAAATTTAACGGCATTAATAAAAGCATCAATATCAGAATATTGATTATAAGGCATAAAAGAAATGCGTAAACAGCCTGAAATATTTAATGAATCAATAAGAGGTTGCGCGCAGTGCTGTCCTGTACGTAATGCAATACCTTTCTCTGCGATTAATGTTGCTAAATCACTATGATGAATGCCTAAAAAATTAAAAGAGATGATGGATGAATTTGGCGCGCGATAGCTGATAAACCCATCTAACTCACTTAGACGTTTTTCAGCTTCATCAGCAAGCTCTAATGTGTATTGGTTAGCCTGATACATATCTTGTGTTTCTAACCATGTTAATGTGGCGGAGAAAGCAATAACACCTGCAACATTAGGTGTTCCAGCTTCAAAACGCTGAGGGATAGGAGCTGGGGTAAAACCATCAAATGTTGCGTTCGTTAGCATCTTTCCGCCACCATGCCAAGGTGCCATATTCTCTAAATGTTTTCGTTTGCCATAACAAATACCTAATCCATTAGGACCATAAAGTTTATGGGCAGAAAAGACATAGAAATCGATATCAAGTGCTGTGACATCTGTTGGATAATGTGCAATACCTTGTGCACCATCGACAATGAGTAAGCAATTATCATATTGATGAACGCATTGAGACACTTTGTCTAATGCGATTTGAGCACCTGTCACATTCGACATTTGGCTAATAGCGACAATTCGTGTTCGTTTGTTGATTAAAGCATTTAAGCTGTCAATTGAAGGTAAAAAATCATCTTCTATTACCCAAGGGATCACCCGTGCACCTGTTTGTTCTGCCAGTATCAACCAAGGGATAAGGTTTGCATGATGTTCTTGCTCACTAACAATAATTTCATCACCTGGTTGTAAACGAGGACGAAAATAACCTTGAGCAATAAAATTGAGTGATTCTGTTGTGCCTTTTGTCCAAATAATTGTATCTCTATCGGCACTGTTGATTAATTTAGCAATTTGTTGACGCGTCGCCTCATACTGTTGTGTGGTTTCTTTAGCATGCTGGTATTGGCTACGATGAACCGTTGCAAAATTATGGCGATAAAAGGCATCGGAGACTTCTATCATGGCGAGGGGCTTTAGTGCCGTGGCTGCGCTATCAAGATAAATCGTATCTGCTTCGAGAGCGGGAAATTGTTGTCGAAATAATTTAGGGGAAAATACGTTCATAATTATGCTGTATTAGTAGATGAATAACGTTTCGTGATTTGTAGTAAAAATAGGGCGTATGGATTATACGGTTAATTATATTTATTTATAATGAAAAACTAGGAACATCCGTTTGTAACATGATAGTGCGTCCATCATAGCACGATAAAGATGGCGAAAGTTCACTCAATAAAAAGTCACAGATAGTAGATTTAACACGTGTTTTTTTCTTTAATTTAATTATCTTAAAGAGAATATGATGTGTTTTTTAGAACAATGACAATAAATTTCTTGTAAAGAAAAGATAAAAACATCAAAAGTGGGTGTATAGCAGATGAAAAGTTAGATAAAAATAGGGAATAAAAAAAGCACCGCCTTGGCGGTGCACTATAAAATCACTATGGACAGACAGGGTAAATGTACAGGAAGTGAAAAAAAACAGTAGCATCAGCTACTAAGTCTGGAATTTCCAGACAACTTGCAAACACAACATCACAACCACAAAGCCAAAAGTCTTGCAGTATTACTACTACACAACTTTTCGTTCCGGCTTAGGAAGTGCGCTTACTATAGGTATTTACTGGCTAATCATCAAGGGACAAATTATAATGCTTCGCATAAAAAAAACTAATGATGAAAGTTAGGGTCTACTAATAGCCAAAATAGGGGTTTAAGAACCGAATATGTCTAAACGTTTACCACCATTAAATGCGCTTAGGGTTTTTGATTCAGCTGCACGTCATTTAAGTTTTACTAAAGCGGCTGAAGAATTATTTGTGACACAAGCGGCGGTGAGCCATCAAATTAAAACACTAGAAGAATTTCTTGGGCTAAAATTATTTAGAAGACGCAATCGCTCACTTTTGCTAACAGAAGAAGGACAGAGCTATTATCTTGATATAAAGGAAATTTTTTCATCAATTAACGAAGCAACTCGCAAATTATTAGCGAGAAGCGCGAAAGGTGCACTAACAGTTAGTCTTTCTCCGAGTTTTGCGATCCAATGGTTAGTGCCAAGGTTGTCTGGATTTAATCAAGCTTATCCAGGGATTGATGTACGAATTCAGGCTGTCGATAGAGAAGAAGATAAACTTGCTGATGACGTTGATGTGGCTATTTTTTATGGTCGAGGGAACTGGACTGGGTTACGCACAGACCGCCTTTATGCAGAATATTTAATTCCTGTTTGTGCGCCATCTTTACTTACAGGCGAAAAACCACTAAAAACCCCCTCCGATCTGATTTATCATACACTACTACATGATACATCTCGTCGAGATTGGCAAGCTTATGTTCGCCAATTAGAGATACAAAATCAGATCAATGTGCAGCAAGGCCCCATTTTTAGCCATAGCTCAATGGTGATCCAGGCCGCTGTACATGGGCAAGGGGTTGCATTAGTTAATAATGTTATGGCACGTAGTGAAATAGAATCTGGTCGGCTCGTGAGACCTTTTCCAGATGTCCTTGTCAGTAAAAATGCATTTTATTTAGTTTGCCAAGATAGTCAGGCTGAGTTGGGTAAAATTGCGGCTTTTCGCCAATGGATTTTATCACAAGCAGCAAACGAACAAGAAAAGCTGGGTTTACTAGCGTCATCTTAATATTATGATTGGCAAAATATCTTCTAAATTAGGAAGGAATAAATAGTGAATAGTCGTACATTGCTTATGTTTTCCGCGATTAGTGGCTTTTTTTATGTCGCTTTTGGTGCATTTGCAACGCATAAGCTAGCACCTCATTTATCGCCACAACATTGGGAATACATTCAGTTAGCGATGCGCTACCAGATTGTACATACCTTGATACTTGTCGGGATCGCGACAATATTAATGCGAAAAACCATTTTATGGTTTTATTGGGCTGGTATTTTCTTTAGTGTTGGTATTTTACTTTTCAGTGGTAGCCTTTATTGTATGGCGCTAACACAAGTTAGATTATTATCTTATTTTACGCCAATTGGTGGATTTAGTTTTCTTATTGGTTGGACTTTAATTTTTATTGGCGCTTTGCGTCTAAGGGCACCGGCGTCTCGCCATGAATAAAGTTGCATTATATTGTCGCCAAGGTTTTGAAAAAGAGTGCGCGGCTGAGATTACGGATAAAGCAGGTCAAATCGGTGTTTATGGCTTTCCTCGTGTTAAAGAGGGAAGTGGTTATGTGATTTTTGAATGCTACCAAGAAGGTGACGCAGACAAGATTGCGCGTGAAGTTAATTTCCGTGAATTAATTTTTGCTCGTCAGATGTTTGTGACAGGTGAGTTACTTAAAGATTTACCTCCAGAAGATAGAATTACACCTATTGTTGGAATGCTAAAAGGTGTTGTTGAAAAAGCGGGTGAACTTCGAGTTGAAGTTGCAGATACGAATGAAAGCAAGGAATTATTAAAATTCTGCCGTAAATTTACGGTACCATTACGTAATCATTTACGTAATGAAAAAATTTTACTGAAAGTGGAGAATTATAGCCGTCCTATTATTCATGTATTTTTCATTGCACCAGGGTGTTGTTATGTTGGCTATTCTTATAGCTTCAATAATTCTGCATTCTATATGGGTATTCCTCGATTAAAATTTCCATCCGATGCACCAAGTCGCTCTACGTTGAAACTTGAAGAAG
This sequence comes from Proteus sp. G2300, assembly GCF_009915965.1. Classification (NCBI taxonomy): domain Bacteria; kingdom Pseudomonadati; phylum Pseudomonadota; class Gammaproteobacteria; order Enterobacterales; family Morganellaceae; genus Proteus; species Proteus sp. G2300. The sequence continues at coordinate 47,456 of NZ_JAABNK010000003.1, read as the reverse complement.
CGTTTCATATTTTCATTCCGTACGAAGAATGGGAAGAGCGCTTAGCCAGTGGAATGAAAGCGGTTGATTTAGGTGCTTGCCCTGGTGGTTGGACTTATCAATTAGTGAAACGTAGCATGATGGTACATGCGGTCGATAATGGCCCAATGGCACAATCTTTAATGGATACAGGGCAAGTTCGTCATCACCAAGTTGATGGGTTTAAATTCGAGCCAACCTCTAAAAATATCACATGGCTTGTTTGTGATATGGTTGAAAAACCAGCAAAAGTTGCAGCTTTAATGACAACATGGGTTGCTAATGAGTGGTGTCGTGAAGCGATTTTTAACCTGAAATTACCAATGAAAAAGCGTTATGAAGAAGTTTCTCATATTCTTGAAAAAATAAAGACAGAGTTAGCCGAAAAAGGCATTAATGCTAAAATCCAAGCAAAACATCTTTATCATGATAGAGAAGAAATAACGGTTCATATCCAAAATATTTGGGCTGCGTATCGCCCAGATCGCGAATTCTAAGAAGTATGGTAAACACTCATCAATGCATTATTGATGACAATAAAAAGGCTAAGCTTCTATTTATAGGCTTAGCTTTTTTACTTTATATAATGATACTAAATTATCAGCAGGTTGGAGCTGAATTATTTAGATTATAGTTGTTTAAACGTAATTGTTGTAAATTACCGTTTAATTGGATATCAGTGCGTAATGTTGTGATTTTCCGACTAATAAATGCAGACTCTTTGTGAGTAATCAGCTTGTTTCGCCATTTTGTAGGGACGTTATCAATGTGCTGATACAGTGATTCTAAATCAGGATAAATTTGTAAGAGTTCTGCAGCGCTTTTAGGGCCAATACCTGGAACACCTGTAATTTTACTGCTACTTACACCTGTTAATCCCCAATAATCAGTAAGTTGAGATGGTTCGACACCAAACTCGGCCCTAATAAATTCTAAATCTAACCAACGTCGTTGAAAATAATCTCGAATACGAATAGAGGGAGAAAGTAACTGACAGTATCCTTTATCAGTTGAAATAATAGTGACACGAAAACCTGCATTTGCTACTTTTGTGGCTAATGTTGCGGCAACGTCATCTGCTTCATCTCCACCAGAATGCCAGCTTTGTATTCCTAAATTGAGTAACATTGCTTTAATTACTGGCAATTGTTGTCGCAATTCATCAGGCATTGGTGTGCGACCTGCTTTATAATCAGGAAGGAGTTGGTGTCGCCAACTCCCTTCTCGGTCATCTTCATCAAAGACAGCAACAGCATGAGTAGGGTGTGTATGTCCGAGTAGCTGATTGACACTTTGTTCACACACCGTCGGGCAGGAAGAACCTGATGCCGCATGAATGCGACGGATCAGGTTTAAAGCATCAATAATCAGCAAATGTATCATCATAAATTAACTGATTATTTCGTAACATGGTTGGTAAGCAGTACCACCAGGAAGTTTCATACGATGTTGCTCAACAAAGCCGGCTAATAAAATATCCATACGACGCATAATCTCGCTGTCGCCATGAATTTTATAAGGGCCATGAGCTTCAATCGCTTTCATTCCCACTTCTTTTACGTTACCCGCAACAATACCTGAAAATGCACGACGTAAGTCTGCTGCTAATTTTTCAGGAGACTGATTGGTGCTTAGGTTAAGGGATGCCATATTTTCATGGGTAGGTTCAAAAGGATGCTGTAAGTCAGCATTGATTTTCATTGACCAGTTAAAGCTATAGGCATCACCTGTGCTACGACGATTATCTTTCACCAATGGCATATATTTTTTCATAATACGAGCCACTTCTGGCGCATCATCAATAATGATTTGGTAATGGCGTCGTGCTTCGTCACCCAATGTATTTGCAATAAAATCGTCTAGTACATTGAAGTAATCAGCACTCTCTTTCGGACCAGTTAAAATCAGTGGTAATACTTGATCTTGGTTTTCTGGCGACATAAGAATACCAAGTAGGTACAGCAATTCTTCTGCTGTTCCCACACCTCCCGGAAAAATAATAATACCGTGTCCAATACGAACGAAAGATTCTAGACGTTTTTCAATGTCTGGCATGATAATGAGTTCGTTAACTAATGGATTGGGTGGCTCTGCCGCAATGATAGATGGTTCTGTCATGCCAATAAAACGGCTATTTTTATAACGTTGTTGAGCATGACCAACCGCGGCACCTTTCATTGGCGCTTCCATCGCACCCGGGCCACAACCTGTACAAATATTAAGTTCTCGTAGCCCTAATTCGTTACCCACTTTTCGGCCATAAAGATACTCAGTTTCATTGATAGAGTGGCCTCCCCAGCACACAATCATATTAGGATCTTCATCAATATGAAGGGCTCTTGCATTACGTAAAATGGAGAATATGGTGTTAGTGATGTGAGAGCTATTTTCTAAATTAAGGTGGAGGTCACGTTTGGCTGTAGTGATCTGTCCATGAACAAACAAAATGTCACGAAGTACAGCGAATAAGTTAGCTTGTAGTGAACGAATAATTTTTCCGTCAACAAAGGCGTCTTCAGGAGGATTGACTAACTCTAATTTCACGCCACGTTCACGGCGCAGTACGTTAATATCAAAATCTTGGTATTTAGATAACAGTTCTTTACTACTATCAGTAAGGCTACCAGAGTTGAGGACAGCAAGAGAACAATTGCGAAACAGCTGGTAAAGATCACTGCTTGCGGTTCTTTTAAGCATATCAACTTCTAGCTGTGAAAGCAGATCCATGGAACCTAATGGGCTGACATGAGTTATCACGTAGGACTCCTTTTTCTCCTGAAATAACAAACTGAAGTGCAATTGATCTTGGTATAACACAGATCATATTAACATACAGGCATTATTCCTATTATTGTCTGGCTAATCGACTGATTTTTGGAACAAACTCACAATTACTACGCCAAGGATTGATATCTAATCCCCCCCTTCGTGTATATCTTGCGTAAACAGTTAATGTTTCTGGCGTACAAAATTGCATGATATCGTGGAAAATTCGCTCAACACATTGTTCATGAAATTCATTATGTTGCCTAAATGAGACTAAATAACGTAGCAATTTTTCACGATCAATTTTTTTACCTTTATATTGGATAGCGACAGATCCCCAATCGGGTTGATGGGTAATAAGGCAGTTTGATTTTAACAGATGACTGACCAGCGTTTCTTCAACCCGTGTATCGGTTGTCGATCCGTTTAACCATTGTGCATCAAACTGATAATTATCAATTTCAATATCTTGTTCATCAATACACTCTCCAGCAAAATCAACAATAGGCTGTGATGTAAAATGCGAAAGTGGATAGATAGTTAGATTCACTTTACCTTTAGCACAAGAGGTTAAATCTTTAAGTAAGGTTTTTTCAACGATATCCCAGTTTTCAAAGCGAGTTTGATTAAAGCTGTTGAGGTACAGTTTAAAGCTTTTAGATTCAATGAGATTTTCAGTGGTTGCATCTAATTCAACATGGCCAATCGCGACTTGCGGTAGTCCTTTGCTATTAAGCCATGAGAGCTCATACATAGTCCAAATGTCGCCACCATGAAAAGGTAAATTTTCAGCAGTTAAAGAGAGTGAATCTCGATTTAGGCTACGTGGTACACCCTGCAATAATTTAGCATCATATTGCGTATGATATTGAGTCTCTTTGCCTAAAGATAATGTTTCAAGAGATTTATCACCTTGATATAAAGACATAACTTACATCCTAACTTTAACTGAGAATAAAAGAAGGCTAATTATACTATTGAAACATCAATAGTATACGAATGCTTTATTTTTGATACTCTGAATTAGTAACATAATCAGGTAACATAAGGGCTAATTTTTATTTAATAATAAAGTTAATAACCATGATTGAAAACATCTCCTCTGAATTAAAAGCTTTCACGCAAAAATATGTTGACTTGTGGCAAGAAAAATCAGGTTTACCTCCTGCGAGTGAAGAGCTCTATGGTGTTCCTTCAGTTTGCATATCAAGAACGGGTGATGAAGTCGTTTATTGGTTACCTCAACCTTTTGTAGGAACGGACAAACTGGAAAAAGTTGAAAAAGCGATGGGGATTATCATTCGCCCTGAATTGCATAATTACTTTACTACTCAGTATGCGGGGGATATGCAAGTTCGCTTTAGAAATACTCATCTAAGTTTGATCCAAGTCTGGAGTGAAGAAGATTTTATTCGCCTACAAGAAAATATTATTGGGCATTTAGTGACGCAAAAGAGACTGAAATTAACGCCAACTTTATTTATTGGCACAACGGATTCAGAAAATGAGATCATTTCTGTCTGTAATGTTTCTGGTGAAGTTATTCTTGAAACGTTTGGCCAAAAGAAAAGAGAAGTTCTAGCTGAAAACTTATCTGTTTTTTTATCAGAATTAGCCGTGGTGTATAGTGACTGATGTAGTCTTTAAACTATTTTCTGTGTGAGATATATCTTACAAAAAAGAGTCTGTTTTTTTAGTAAATAGGCTCTTGTATAAGAGTAAATTTAATTTATTTAAGTAGAGCAATAACTTATTAACCTATTGTTTTTGCTTATGGTTATATCTATTTAATTACATTTATTTTGTGGGTTGTTTAACTAATCAATTATTGGCATTCTACGTCCACCAACGAAGGGACTGTTTGGTGACCGATATAATGTAAAGTAATCAAGGGCACAGGAAATAGGATATTTCCATTAATGTGGATACAGACTTAATCACAGGGATAGATAAAACGGTCTTGCTTGGATGCATGTGTTGTACAGACAGTTATTTTTCTTGTCTAAAAGGAGTTTCGGCTCCTTTTATTTTTTTATTTGTTTTCTGCTATTCCATCCCAATGTTATCCTTATTCGTAGGTTTTATATAAGGAATATATGATGACACCAGAACAACGCATTTTAGCGAAATTACTCTTAATCGAAGAAGAGATGAAGAACATTGAGCTATGGCAATTAGGGTCACCAACTGAACAGGCATTTGAAAGCATTGAACCTTTTTGTATTGACACAATGAGTGCACACGAATGGTTACAGTGGGTATTAATTCCACGATTGTCATCAATGATTGAAAACAATATGCCATTACCTCATGCATTCTCAATCGCTCCTTATTACGAAGAAGCATTTAAAGATGATGAAAGTCGCGACTTTACTGATTTACTCAACCATTTGCGTGAACTTGACGCAATGTTTAAATCATAAGGCCGATCATGCTAGATATTATTTATCAAGATGAATATCTTGTTGCGGTGAATAAACCGGCAGGTTGGCTTGTTCACCGTAGTTGGCTTGATAGGCATGAAACTGTGTTTGTTATGCAAACACTAAGAGACCAAATAGGGCAACATGTTTTTCCTGTACACCGCTTAGATAGACCTACATCAGGGGTTTTATTAATGGCGCTCTCCTCTGATGTTGCAAGAGCCCTTTCCCAATCTTTTGAACAACATAAAACAGAAAAAATTTACCATGCTGTAGTAAGAGGGTATGTTGAAGAAGCATTAGTAATTGATAGCCCTTTAGTGGAAGAGTTAGATAAAATTGCTGATAAATTTGCAACTCAGCCACCACAAATTCAAGCGTGTGTAACACATTGTCAGCCATTAGCAACCGTTGAAAAAGAGGTTGCTATTGGGCGTTATCCTACATCTCGATTTAGCTTATTAGAATTGCGTCCTGAAACAGGTCGTAAACACCAATTACGCCGCCATATGTCTCATATTCGTCATCCTATTATTGGTGATACTGCTCATGGTGATTTACGTCAAAATCGCGGTGTGGTAAATCATTTTCAATCTCATCGCTTGATGTTACATGCAAGCCATCTAAACTTAATTCATCCAATAACATTACAACCGCTTAGTTTAACGGCTAAGTGGGATCTACCTTGGCAACACCTTATTAATCAGTTTGATTGGCGTGGATTAAGACCTGAATTAGAGCAGTATGGTGACGATTTAGCTCATCATTTTTAATTCCTTTCTTATTTGAATATTGCTTTCAATATGTGACTATCAAGGCTTTTTTACTTAAGTCTTGATGGTTTGCGCAAATTCATAGTTTCTATTAACTATTTGTAAAATATATAATTCTACAAATTGATCTGATCACATGTATTGAAACGTGACAGCTATCATGTATTCATTTGGCGATTTATTTTATGATGTAAAATAAATAAGGCTTATCATTAGATAAGTTTATGAAATAAAAAACCACATAACTTTAAACAAATAAAAAACCTACAACATATAAAACCCACATTCCGGGAGTCTGCTTGATGTTTAAAAACCTATTTGTTGTTTTACAAAAAATCGGAAAGTCCTTGATGTTACCGGTATCTGTACTACCTATTGCCGGTATTTTATTAGGGGTTGGTTCCGCTGATCTTTCATGGATCCCTTCTTCTGTTTCTCAAGTAATGGCAGAAGCGGGGGGTTCAGTTTTCTCTAATATGCCACTTATTTTTGCTATTGGTGTTGCGTTAGGCTTTACCAATAATGATGGGGTATCTGCGCTGGCCTCTGTAGTCGCTTACGGTATCATGTCTAAAACCATGATAGTGGTTGCTCCTTGGGTTTTAGGACTCTCGACTGCGGAAATTGAGGCTCAACACCTTACTGATACTGGTGTGCTAGGAGGAATTATTGCAGGTATTATTGCAGCCTCTATGTTTAACCGTTTTTATCGTATTAAATTACCTGAGTATTTAGGATTCTTTGCGGGTAAGCGTTTTGTTCCTATCATTTCAGGCTTAATTGCTATTTTTGTTGGGATTATCTTATCTTTTATTTGGCCTCCTATCGGTACGGCTATCCAACGTTTTTCTGAATGGGCGGCCTATCAAAACCCTGCTGTTGCTTTTGGTATTTACGGTGTTGTAGAGCGTGCATTAGTACCATTTGGTTTGCACCATATCTGGAATGTACCGTTCCAAATGCAAGTGGGTGAATATGTCAATAGTGCTGGGCAAGTATTCCACGGTGATATTCCTCGCTATATGGCAGGTGATCCAACTGCGGGTATGTTATCGGGTGGTTTTCTATTTAAGATGTTTGGTTTGCCTGCTGCTGCAATTGCAATTTGGCATTCAGCACGCCCTGAGAATCGTGTAAAAGTGGGTGGTATCATGATTTCTGCGGCATTAACAGCCTTCTTAACAGGGATCACTGAACCTATTGAATTCTCATTTATGTTCGTCGCACCAATCCTTTATGTCATTCACGCTATTTTGGCAGGCTTAGCATTTGTCATTTGTATTTTGTTAGGAATGCGTGATGGTACAAGTTTCTCTCATGGTTTGATCGACTTTATCGTATTAAGTGGTAATAGTAGCAAGCTGTATCTGTTCCCAATTATTGGCTTACTGTATGCGATAACATATTACTCTATTTTCCGTTTCTTAATCGTGAAACTAAACCTGAAAACTCCAGGCCGCGAAGTGGAAGATAAAAACGCGAAACAAGCTGATAAAAGTGCCATGGGACAATCTTTAGTCGCTGCGTTTGGTGGTAAAGACAATATCAGTAGTTTAGATGCCTGTATCACACGTTTACGTATTGGTGTAAAAGAGATTGATAAAGTTGATCGTGATGAATTGAAAAGATTGGGCGCTGCTGGTGTAGTCGTTGTCGGCTCGGGTATCCAAGCGATTTTTGGTCCTAAGTCAGATAATCTAAAAACTGAAATGGATGAATATATTCGGTCTTTGGATAGTGCTGAATAAATAACTTATTGATTGTAATATCAAATCATAAAGCACTCCCATATAAAAATAGGGAGTGCTTTTTTATTGCAATAATATTGATACTGGGTATGGCATTCTGTTAAGTATTAAACAGAATGGAGAGATATCATGCCAACCTTCATAGATAGTCATAGAAGTTTTTTATTATCCATAACAGATATAAATGATAAAACAGATAGAAAGAGTATTAAGTTTGATAAAAATAGTATTTCACTTTTTTTAAAAAAAGGAAATGATGATGTTTTTATTGCCAATAAAGATAAAAAGTTCTTATTAAGCAATATAAAAAAAGAATTAGACAATTCAATTGATAAATATACTAATCACGGTGAAAATAAAAATCGTATAGAAAAACTAAAAAAAAGGATTAACTTAGGAGGTGTTAAGTTTTTTTTTGATAATAAAGATAAAATAATTAGTGTGAAAAACATTAATGATATTGGTGATGTTAGAAAAATATTTGATGGATTACTTTCTTATAAAAAAGAGGAAAGTGTTTGTACTAAAGTGAGAAAGAGTATTTATAATACGAACTCTTTTGAGGGTGTGGTCTTCAATGATAAAAATCCAATTATAAATAGTTTCATAAATCATAAGGGTAAGTTTTACAAATTAGATGATATTAATGAGAATTTAGATAATAAGAGTAATAAAGGGAATAAGTTTTTTAATTTATCTTCATCTAAAAATAATAATGTTGGTTTTTATGGATGTAATATGTCTATTATGAAAATGGAAGAGGAAATTAAAGAAATTCAAGATGAAATTAAAGAAATTCAAGATGAAATTAAAGAAATTCAAGATGAAATTAAATTACTTGAAAATGAATTATCTTCTAAAATAAGAATTAATAATAAAAAAATAATTGATACAACCTTAGCAATAAATAAACTTGTTGATCTTTTAGAATATAATGATTTATCTAAAATAAATGTTGATATATTAATTGCAAAGGAAGAGGAATTTAATAATGAGGTGATTATTGTTAGTAGATTAAATTTAATGGAGAAAATAGATGGGGTTGATAAATTAAAGGAATTAAAATCTAGCTTGGAAAAAATAAAATGTATAAAAAATAAATATTTTATTTTTGTTGAATCGGTTAATGGTAGACAAATTTCACTATTAAGAAGTTTAGATAATAAATTGAAAAAATACACTGCTGGGATTAATAGTAAAATACCAAAAGAAAATATTTTATTGGATATTAATAAAATTGCTTCAGTACTTTTTATTAATAATAATGATCGAGAGAATTATAATGGTTTTTTTTCTAAAATATATAAGATTCTTTTTCCTAAATCATATCAAAAACGACTAGATATCAATAATAAAGCGCATGGTAATATAATGCTAATGCACGAGAATTTAAATGTCATATTGAATAGCGATAATTTTAAAGATGGAAAACTACCTGAGTGGGCTAATAAACTAATAACAAAAACTTTAAAAGAATCAAAACCTAAAAATGATATTCTTTGGCTTTTTTCAAAAGAAAGAAAAGAATGGAATAAAATTTTCAACATGCTTATTGTTAAATAAAGGCATAAAGGAGTTATTGATAACTAAGATGTTGTTAATGAAAATATAATAAGTATTTTATTTATTCTAATGAGTTTAAGGATGAGATTAAGTAATTAAAGACACTGAAGCTTGAGATAAAGATTAAATTTCTATATGTTAGGCAAACTAAGTTTATTGAATTTTAAACCGCATAAAGTAGGTAATCATTATGGCTAAAATTGGTATTTTTGTAGGTACAGTTTACGGAAATGCATTAGCGGTTGCTGAAGAGGCTCAACGTATTTTACTTGAGCATAAACACCAAGCTAATGTTTATGAAGAAGGAACTCTTGTGGATTGGAAAAAATATTCGACCGTATTAGTGATAACGTCGAGTACAGGGCAAGGGGATTTACCTGATACTATCGCATCTTTATTTCATGAATTACGTGATAATGTGGGATATCAGCCAAACCTAAGTTACGGTCTAATTGCGTTAGGTGACAGTAGCTATGACTACTTTTGTGGTGCGGGGATGAAGTTTGATGAGTTGTTACAGGAGCACCAAGCAAAACGTATCGGTGAAATATTGAAAATAGACGGAATGGATGTCGCAGAGCCAGAAGTATTTGCAATAGATTGGCTTGAAAACTGGGTCAATCTATTAGATTAAATAAAAAATAACCCAATAATTAGTTGGTTAACAAAATAATGAATAATATTTTTGATTTTAAAACACCGCTTGTTTCTGCTTTATACAGTAAGTAAGCGGTGTTTTTTATAAATCTAACCTATATTGGCTAAAATTGCCTGTTATTAACGGCGAGTCAGCTTTTCTAAATCAGCTTCAATTTCAGCAATTTTATTTGCTACAACATGTTCAAGGTGGCGCAAGTCATCTAGGATTTTATGTTTTAAATCGACTTCTACTTGGTCTTGTTGGCAAATTTGATCTAATTCTTCAATTACATAACGTAAGTTAGTATTGATTTCATTTACTTCTTTAAAACCTTGTCCTGATTGACCATCAGAAATTGTTTTACGTTGGCGTGGATATTTAAATTTTACGCTTTTTGCAAAGAATTCACCTTTGTCTTTGCGGAAATAGATTTTTAAAATATCGTTGTTAGCTTCTTGGCGTAGGGTATAGCGGTCAATATCTTCAGGATGCGGGATCCCTAAATTTTTTAAATTATCGTACATATATTGGCACCTGATAGAAAGATGAATGAAAGAATAGCGAACAGAATTAATTCTATCCGCTGTTCTTATATTAGTCGATAGTTCTTAACAATTCATTAATACCAACTTTTCCACGTGTTTTAGCATCAACTTTTTTCACGATCACGGCACAGTAAAGACTGTAGCGTCCATCTTTCGACGGTAAATTACCAGATACAACAACAGAACCTGCGGGAACTCGACCATAATGCACTTCGCCTGTTTCTCTGTCATAAATCTTGGTACTTTGACCAATATAAACGCCCATTGAAATAACTGCGCCTTCTTCAACAATAACACCTTCAACAATTTCAGAACGAGCACCAATAAAACAGTTATCTTCAATAATCGTAGGGTTTGCTTGTAGTGGTTCTAAGACACCGCCAATTCCTACACCGCCAGAGAGGTGAACATTTTTGCCTATTTGGGCACATGAGCCTACCGTTGCCCATGTATCAACCATGCTACCTTCATCAACGTAAGCACCGATATTAACGTAAGAAGGCATTAAAACAGTATTACGAGCGATATAAGCACCTTGTCTAACGGCTGCAGGTGGGACAACACGAAAGCCTTCTTTTTCAAAACGTGCTTGATCATAATCAGCAAATTTCATAGGTACTTTATCAAAATAGCGACTTTCACCGCCGTCCATCACTTGATTGTGATTAATACGAAAAGAGAGTAGAACCGCTTTTTTTAACCATTGATGGGTCACCCACTGACCGTCAATTTTTTCTGCCACCCGCAATTTTCCGCTGTCTAGCTGTTCAATAACGTTATTAATCGCATCACGGATATGAGGCTCAACGTTGTTTGGGGTGATATCTGCACGATGTTCAAAGGCGTTATCAATAATAGATTGTAATGCTTGCATCAATAGTATTTCCTATATGTATTGTCGTGGGTTCCTATATTTTATCCTTTGAAACTAGGGCTTTTGTCAACCTTTCTACGACTTCATCCTTCATTTTTTGGTTTAACGCCTTATTTTCGCTATCGGTTAATACGAAAAAGTCTTCAACACGCTCACCTATTGTGGTTATTCTTGCACCATGTAATGACAATGAAAGATCAGCAAAAACTTTACCAATAATCGCTAGTAATCCTGGGCGGTCACGCGCAAATAATTCCATATAAGTACGTTTATTATGATTAGAAGCGACAAAATTAATTTTTGTCGGAACGTCAAAATGGCGTAATTTTGCAGGTAATAAACGTGTTTTTGCATTGGCGTTATAAGGTGCTGATACAACTTGAATGAGTGCTTTGCGGATAGCATTATACCTATCAAGAGCAAGGGGCTTGCCATTAGGCTCAAGTACAATAAAGGTATCCATAGCCATATTATCGCGATTGGTAAATATCTGTGCGTTATGAATATTTAAATTACGTCTATCAAGTTCACCTGCCACGGAAGCAAAAAGAGAGGGCCTATCTGCGCACCAAATAAATATTTCCGTGCCACCATGTTCTGTTTGTTGGCTGATTAATACCATGGGATCAGCACTATTATGTTCAATTAAAGCAAGGGCATGCCATGCAATTTGTTCTGGTGTGTGCCGTAAAAAGTAATCGGCGTGACAACGCCCCCAAATTGCTTGTAATTTTTCTTCATCAACATGCTCTGTACGTAAAATAGTTAGTGCTTGCAAACGATGATGACGGATGCGTTCACGTAAATCAGGAATAGAATGCATACCTTGGCGTAATTGAGTTTCTGTCGACAGAAAAAGCTCACGTAATAAGCTCTGTTTCCAACTATTCCATAGACTACTGTTGGTCGCGCAGATATCAGCAACAGTTAAACATAAAAGGTAGCGTAATCGGCTTTCATTTTTGACTTCTGATGCAAACTGAAAAATGATGTCGGGATCTTGAATATCTCGTCGTTGTGCTGTGACAGACATAAGTAAGTGATGACTAACCAGCCATTCAACTAAAGCAGATTCTCTCTGATTTAAACCATGTTGTTGAGCAAAGAGAACAACATCTTGTGCTCCTAGCTCTGAGTGATCACCATGGCGACCTTTAGCAATGTCATGAAAAAGTGCAGCTAAACGAAGTAATTCAAGTTGTGGAAGTGTTGGGTAAATTTCAACACAAAGTGGGTGTTTTTCATGATTCTCAGAGAAACCAAAGCTTTCCAGCTTTTGCAAAACACGAATAGTGTGTTCATCAACGGTATAGGCATGGAATAAATCAAACTGCATTTGACCGACAATATTGTTCCATTGCGGGAAATAAGCTGCTAAGACACTGTGTTTGTGCATAGGAACGAACGCACCGGAAACGGCGTGAGGATGACGCAAGATCTGCATAAAAATTTTGCGTGCTAGTGGGTACTCACATAAAGGTTGGACTAAATGACGACGTGCATAACGTAAATGACGTAGTGTTGTAGAATAAATTCCCGTGATCTCTTTATGTTCTGCCATACGTAAAAATAGACGCATAATAGCGATAGGATCATCAAGAAAGCAGCTATCGTCGACAACATCAATTAGCGAGCCTCTTAGCTGAAATTCATTGTCTAATGGTCGAGGTTTTACATTAGGTTGTAAAGCAAGAATAGCTTCATCAAATAATTGAAGTAGCATATCGTTTAACTCACTGACACGGCGAGTGACCCGATAATAATCCTTCATCATTTTTTCAACTGGCTGATTAGCTTCTCCTTGATAATTTAAGCATTGAGCAACGTTAAGTTGTCTATCAAACAGTAGGCGATTATCGTAGCGAGAAAGTACGAGGTGTAATGCAAAGCGAATTTTCCATAGTGTGTATTGGCATTCCAGTAGTTCTTGCCCTTCTGCAGGAGTTAAAAAGCCAAAATTTACCATCTCAGAGACAGAAGCTGCACCAAAATGACGATGAGCAACCCAAATTAAAGTGTGAATATCGCGAAGGCCGCCAGGGCTATTTTTAATATCAGGTTCAAGATTATAACTGGTGCTATGAAATCGTTGATGTCTCTGTTTTTGTTCTTCGATTTTGGCAGCAAAAAAATCAGGTGATGGCCAAAATCCTTGGCTGAAAATATGATTGATTAATTGTTGATAAAGTGACTGATTACCGCAAACAAGACGAGCTTCTAGTAAATTTGTCGCTACTGTTAAATCAGAGAGACCTTCTAAAAGGCACTCTTCCATTGTTCTAACGCTGGCACCGATTTCAAGGCGTACATCCCAAAGTAAGGTAATTAATTTACTCACTTTATCAGAGACTTCTGGTGATAAAGGCGAATCACTTAAAAAAAGAAGATCAATATCAGAAAGGGGATGTAATTCTTGTCTACCATAGCCCCCCACAGCAATAATACTAAGATCAGGATAATCAGATAATTGAGTGTAACGCCATAATTGAGTTAAGAGTTGGTCGATAAAATGACTACGCGCTTGAAGTAATAAAGTTACATCAACATCGTGGTAAAAAGCATCCGCTAACCAAGACTGAAATTGTTCGATAGATTGTTTTAATTCAGTGTGATTTTGTGTGTTTTTCGTCAGCAAAAAAGGGGAAGGGGGCTGTGTTTGAAATGCGTTTTTAGTAGTCATCATTCATCTTCTTACTCAATGTTTGCCTATGATAGTAAGACTAATGTTAAAACGATAACCTGACTAGCAATTCTGTTATTTCATTGCAAATAAAATAAAAAAAGCGACATATCTCGAAAAAATATGTCGCTTTTACATTGTAAATTGAAGTGCGTTATTCGTTAATTAATACCGCCGAAATAAACGGCTCTTCTTCTTTACGTAACGTCATGATTTCACAGCCGTTATCAGTAACCACCAAGGTGTGTTCATATTGCGCAGACCAGCCTCTGTCTTTGGTTTTAACAGTCCAGCCATCTTTCATTGTGCGAATACGGTAATCGCCTGTGTTGACCATAGGTTCAATAGTGAATGCCATGCCTTTTTGTAACACAACACCGCTATCATCTGCATCGTAGTGCAGAACTTGTGGCTCTTCATGGAATCCTTCGCCGATACCATGGCCACAGTATTCACGAACAACAGAGAAATCATGGCCTTCAACAAATTTTTGAATCGCTTTACCTAATTCACGTAAACGGATGCCTGGTTTAACCATTTTAATTGCTAAATATAGGCTTTCTTGGGTGATACGACACAAACGCTCACCTTGAATGGTTGGTTTCCCTACGATAAACATTTTTGAGGTATCACCATGAAAACCTTCTTTAATGACAGTGACATCAATATTAACAATATCGCCATCTTTAAGGATTTTTTCTTCGCTAGGAATACCGTGGCAAATAACATCGTTAACAGAAATACAGACTGATTTAGGGAAACCGTGATAGTTTAGACAAGCAGGGATTGCCTGTTGTACATTAACAATATGTTCATGACAAATACGGTCTAATTCAGCGGTATTTACGCCAGGTTTTACGAAAGGTGCGATAATTTCAAGAACTTCTGCCGCAAGACGACCCGCGACGCGCATTTTTTGAATATCTTCTTCTGTCTTGATTACAATAGCCATTTGAGTTCTTCGTCTAGATTAAAAACCACAATACGTATGAGATAACACAATTGGGTTGCTTCATATTTTGTATTGCAGGTTAAATGAATGATGATGAGAAATAATTCTGATTACTATTTATGATATCAGTAGAAAGTAGGCATGCCAATAAAGAGGGTGCTTGCAATCTGTCTGATATCGAGAATAATCACGCACATTACGCCTTCTTTATCTTGTTGTCTTTCCTTATTGCGCTTTTCTCTCTGGTGTTTCTTAGCGATTTGATAGTAGAACAAGATCCACCGTAATTGTTTTAATAATCTCTTTTTTCTTTGGTTAATATCCCTAACTTTATCTCAAATAAGCCGTTATCAAACACAAGTAATAGTGGTTTCTTAAGGTTATTTATGGTATAAAGCGCGCCGGAGTTCTGTTATTGCATCACATCCAGAGTAGTAACAGTAAATCTGAATATTCAATTGTGTTAATTACACACACAAATCGACACATAACGCCGGGGTGCTCTTATGTAAAGGTTTAAACCTTTACAGCTGATGAGTCGGTCGTATGGGATTTGTGGACGAAATAACCCCAAATTTAAATTTATAGAGGTCTAAAATGGCAACTGTTTCAATGCGCGATATGCTGCAAGCCGGTGTTCACTTCGGTCACCAAACTCGTTACTGGAATCCAAAAATGAAACCTTTCATCTTTGGTGCGCGTAACAAAGTTCATATCATTAACTTGGAAAAAACGGTTCCAATGTTCAATGAAGCTCTGGTTGAACTGAACAAAATTGCTTCTCGTAAAGGCAAAATCCTGTTTGTTGGTACTAAGCGCTCTGCCGTTGAAGCTGTTAAAGAAGCAGCTGAAAGCTGTGACCAGTTTTTTGTAAACCACCGCTGGTTAGGCGGTATGCTGACTAACTGGAAAACAGTTCGTCAGTCAATCAAACGCCTGAAAGATTTAGAATCTCAGTCTCAGGACGGTACTTTTGACAAACTGACCAAGAAAGAAGCGTTAATGCGTTCTCGTGAACTTGGTAAGTTAGAAAACAGCCTGGGTGGTATCAAAGACATGGGCGGTTTACCTGACGCTCTGTTTGTTATCGATGCTGAACACGAACACATTGCTATCAAAGAAGCAAACAACCTGGGTATCCCAGTATTTGCTATCGTAGATACTAACTCTGATCCAGATGGTATCGACTTCATTATCCCTGGTAATGACGATGCAATCCGTGCGGTTAAATTATATCTGACCGCTGCAGCTACAGCTGTTCGTGAAGGTCGTTCTCAAGATCTGGCTGTTCAGGCTGAAGAAGGCTTAGTCGAAGCTGAATAATAAGGCATGCTCGTAAGAGCCCTTATTTAACCAGGTATTGCTATATATTGGTTAGGGGGCCTCAATAGGCCCCCTTTACACATCTGCTATGAGAACATCTATGGCGAGTCCATAGAAAAGTCGAGGAAGAAACAAATGTCTGGAATTACCGCTGCATTGGTAAAAGAACTGCGTGAACGTACTGGCGCAGGCATGATGGAATGTAAAAAAGCGCTAGTTGAAGCTAATGGTGATATCGAATTAGCAATTGACAACATGCGTAAATCAGGTCAAGCAAAAGCGGCTAAAAAAGCAGGCCGTGTTGCAGCTGAAGGTATCATCCTTGCAGAAGTTGCTACTGATGGTAAATTCGGTGCGCTGGTTGAATTGAACTGTGAAACAGACTTCGTTGCTAAAGATGCTGGTTTCATCGCTTTCGGTAAAGAAGTTATGGCTACTGTATTAGCAGACAAAACTGATGATATCGAAGCTCTGAAAGCTAAATTCGAAGAAGCACGTACTGCATTAGTTGCTAAAATCGGTGAAAACATCAACATTCGTCGTGTTGCTGTATTAGAAGCTGAAGAATTAGGTACTTATCTGCACGGTGCTCGTATCGGTGTTTTAGTTTCAGCTAAAGGCGCTAACGAAGAACTGATCAAACACATTGCTATGCACGTTGCTGCAAGCAAACCAGAATATGTTCGTCCTGAAGATGTTCCTGCTGACGTTGTTGAGCATGAACACCAAATTCAGATGGATATCGCAATGCAATCAGGTAAACCACGCGAAATCGCAGAAAAAATGGTTATTGGTCGCATGAACAAATTCACCGGTGAGATTTCTCTGACTGGCCAGCATTTCGTAATGGATCCAAGCAAAACTGTTGGTGAACTGCTGAAAGAAAACAATGCTGATGTTATCAACTTCGTTCGTTTCGAAGTGGGTGAAGGTATTGAGAAAGTTGAAGCTGATTTCGCAGCTGAAGTTGCTGCAATGAGCAAATAATAACGCTATGCGTTAACAGAGCCGCCTTATGGCGGTTCTGTTTTGTTACAATCTCCACTGACCGTTTGCTTTTTTTTGTTAAAAAGAGAAGCTATCTAAAACCTCCAATTGACTAATCTGCTTAGGACAGAACACCATGGCAACCAATGCAAAACCCGTATACCAGCGAATTTTATTAAAGCTGAGTGGCGAAGCTCTACAAGGCGCAGAAGGTTTCGGTATCGATGCGAGCGTACTTGATCGCATGGCTCAAGAAATCAAAGAACTCGTTGAATTGGGTATACAAGTCGGTGTCGTAATTGGCGGTGGTAACTTGTTCCGTGGCGCAGGTCTTGCGGCGGCAGGTATGAACCGTGTTGTGGGTGACCACATGGGAATGCTCGCAACAGTAATGAATGGTTTAGCAATGCGTGATGCACTGCATCGTGCTTATGTTAATGCTCGCCTTATGTCAGCCTTTCCACTAAATGGTGTCTGTGATAACTACAGTTGGGCGGAAGCAATTAGCTTATTACGCCATGGCCGTGTGGTTATTTTCTCGGCGGGTACAGGCAATCCATTCTTTACTACCGATTCAGCTGCGTGTTTACGCGGTATTGAAATTGAAGCTGACGTTGTATTAAAAGCAACGAAAGTGGATGGCGTTTATTCAGCCGATCCAACCAAAGATCCTGATGCAGTACTTTATGAGAAACTGACTTATCAGGATGTATTAGAACGTGAATTGAAAGTCATGGATCTTGCTGCATTCACATTAGCCCGAGATCATAATTTACCTATCCGCGTATTCAATATGAATAAACCGGGTGCATTACGTCGGGTTGTAATGGGTGAAAGTGAAGGAACTTTGATTTCTCACGCTTAATACACAGAGACAACGGTATAATTTGGCGTTAACATCTAGAGTACGTCAATTCATTTATGTCGATATCATTTTATATCGACTGGAAGATAACCAGTTCCCAAGGGTTTATAACGTGATTAATGAAATCAAAAAAGATGCTCAAGAACGCATGGATAAAAGCGTTGAAGCACTAAAAAGCCAGATTAACAAAGTTCGTACTGGTCGTGCGTCTCCAAGCCTTTTAGATGGTATTGTAGTGGAATACTACGGAGCGCCAACACCATTAAATCAAGTTGCTAACGTTGTTGCAGAAGATGGTCGTACACTGGCAATCACTGTATTTGACCGTACTTTAGCACCAGCTGTTGAAAAAGCGATTATGGCATCAGATTTAGGTTTAAATCCTTCATCTGCTGGGGCAATTATTCGTGTTCCGCTACCTCCATTGACTGAAGAACGTCGTAAAGACTTAATCAAAGTTGTTCGTGGTGATGCAGAGCAAGGTCGCGTTTCTGTTCGTAATATCCGTCGTGATGCTAACGATAAAATAAAAGCCTTACTGAAAGATAAAGAAATCAGCGAAGATGATGAACGCCGTTCACAAGATGACATTCAGAAATTAACTGATATGTTCATTAAAAAAATTGATGATGCATTAGCGCTGAAAGAAGCAGAGTTAATGGAATTCTAATTTTTATATCTTTTTTTGATAATGCCGCTTTTAGCGGCATTATTTTTGGTTATTTATTTGAAAATTCGTGCTTAATACCTTCTTTTAGTCACATTATTTATTAAAGTTTTCATCTTTCTCCCTCATTTATCTTGTCATACTGATATAATTCTCTTTAATTAAAACGTTGTAGACATACTGATTGATTAATAAATGAAACAAATAACTATATTAGGCTCAACAGGGTCTATCGGAACAAGCACACTTTCCGTTATTGAAAATAACCCTGATAAGTATCAGGTTCTTGCTTTAGTTGCAGGAAAAAATACAAATAAAATGGCGCAACAATGTGTCACCTTCCAACCTAAATATGCTGTGATGTCTGATGAACAAAGCGCAAATCAGCTTAAACAGTTACTCGCAAATACATCTTGTAAAACAGAAGTCTTATCAGGCTCCCATGCAATTAATGAAATAGCAGCGCTTGACGAAGCTGATCAAGTTATGTCTGCGATAACCGGTGTTGCTGGACTCAAACCAACACTTGCAGCCATAGAAAAGGGTAAAAGAATTTTATTAGCCAATAAAGAATCACTGATAACCAGTGGGCGTCTTTTTTTTGATGCGGTGGCTAAGTATGGCGCAACTGTATTGCCGATTGATAGTGAACATAACGCGATTTATCAAAGTTTACCTAAAACTATCCAAGAAAATTTAGGCCATGCATCTTTAGCTGATGAAGGCGTGACCAGTATTTTACTAACGGGATCTGGTGGACCTTTTCGCTATACCCCGTTAGATGAACTTGAGGCAATGACGCCAGACCAAGCTTGTGCACATCCAAATTGGTCAATGGGACGTAAAATATCGGTTGATTCTGCAACAATGATGAATAAAGGGCTAGAATATATTGAAGCTCGCTATTTCTTTAATGCATCAGAAGAAGAAATGGAAGTAATTATTCATCCTCAATCTGTTATTCATTCAATGGTTCGCTACCGTGATGGCAGTATTATTGCTCAAATTGGCGAGCCAGATATGAGAACACCTATTGCGTACTCAATGGCTTATCCTCATCGCACTCAGTCAGGTGCAAAAGCATTAGATTTTTTTGAGATTCAATCGCTAGAATTTATTCGTCCTGATTACCAACGTTACCCTTGTTTAGCACTTGCCATTGAGGCTTCTAAACGTGGTCAAGCGGCAACAACCGTGTTAAATGCCGCTAACGAAGTGGTTGTTGATGCTTTTTTACACGAAAAAGTGAAGTTTACTGATATTGCTAAAATTAATCGCAAAGTCGTTGAACATTTTGACCTATCAGAGCCTCAAAGTATTAATGATGTTCTAGAAATTGATAAATTAGCCAGATTAGAAACTCATCAGATAATCACCCAATTTGTATAATGGTGATTATATTTAATATAGGGTGTTTGTTCGTCTTTCTGGCTAATGGTATAGTTGCCGAATCACTAAAGACAATAATGAAAATTAACAGTTCATTACTAAAGCTGTTGCTTTAGCAACTTTGAGGCTTTGCCAAAGGCCGTGGGTGACACGGTTTTTTTGTGCATGGGGTATCCGAAGAGGACTGTCTGTATCAGTATCAGATTAGCAAAGGGTTAAATTGAGTGAACTTATCCAGTGACGATTCATCCGCATCAAAACCAAAGCATGTTGCTATCATCATGGATGGCAATGGACGCTGGGCTAAAAAGCAAGGGAAACTCCGAGTAACGGGGCATCGCGCGGGAATTAAAGCAGTGCGGGATGCGGTTAGCTTTTCCGTAAAACACAAAATTGAATCACTAACGTTATACGCATTTAGTAGCGAAAACTGGAATAGGCCTGAGCAAGAAGTCAGTTCTCTCATGGAATTATTTGTCTTCGCCTTAGACAATGAAGTGAAAAACTTACATAAACATAATGTTAAACTTACGGTGATTGGCGATATCAGTCGCTTTAGCCGTCGCCTACAAGACAGAATAAAAAATTCTGTCGCACTTACTGCGAATAATACAGGACTTAATTTAAATATTGCAGCTAATTACGGCGGACGATGGGATATTACTCAAAGCGTAAGACAATTAGCGACATCCCTCTCAAAAGGAGAAATTAATCTCGAAGATATTAATGAAAATGCCATATCTTCACATCTTTGCTTGCATAATCAGCCTGGTGTTGATCTAGTGATCCGGACTGGTGGTGAACACCGCATAAGTAATTTTCTTATTTGGCAAATAGCTTATGCTGAGCTTTATTTTACACAGGTTTTATGGCCTGATTTTGATGAACAAGTTTTTCAGAATGCACTTGATGCTTTTGCTAAACGGGAAAGACGTTTCGGTGGTACTACATCAGAAACAGACACTATAAATCTGGGAGGATAATTTGCTTAAGTATCGTGTCATCACCGCATTAATTTTAATCCCTATTGTTATTGCCGCTCTATTTCTACTGCCTCCGGTGAGTTTTGGGTTAGTGATTATTGCTATATCAGGCTTAGCGGGTTGGGAATGGGCTCAATTTATTGGTTGGCATTCTCAAGGTAAACGTATTGCAACAGGGGTGGGTTTTGCTGCATTGTTGCTCGTTATGCAGTTTTCTTTACCCAATTTTGACCACCTACTCGACACTCCAATGATAAAAAATGGTTTGTGGGCTGGTTTAATTTGGTGGGTAGCCGCAATTTTATTAGTTGTAAGTTATCCTAATTCAGCCAATATGTGGAAAAATTCAGTTTTTATTAAGCTATTGTTCGGTATATTGACGATTGTTCCTTTTTATTGTGGCATGATGGCATTGCGTATGTTGGGGTATAGCACTGACACTTACACCGGCGCATGGTGGTTACTGTATGTCATGATATTAGTTTGGGCTGCTGATTCTGGTGCTTATGCGTTTGGACGCTTGATGGGGAAACATAAAATGGCTCCTAAAGTGTCTCCGGGTAAAACTCTTGAAGGGTTAGTTGGCGGATTGATTACCGCTGGCGTGGCCTCATGGTTATTTACCTATTTCGCACCAGTCATCGAAGTTCCTAATAATTTATTATTAATATCAGGTGTTGTTGTCATAGTATCTGTATTTGGTGATTTGGCTGAAAGTATGTTTAAACGGGTTTCAGGCATTAAAGACAGTAGTCAATTAATACCAGGGCATGGTGGTGTGCTTGATAGAATTGATAGTTTAACTGCGGCTATTCCAGTTTTTGCAGGATTGGTCTTTCTGATTTCTTCTGGCTTTAAACTATAAAGGTAAGCAATGGGTATCCTGTGGAATCTTGCCGCATTTATTATCGTTTTAGGTATTCTGATTACGGTACATGAGTTTGGGCATTTTTGGGTAGCTAGGCGCTGTGGGATCTACGTTGAGCGTTTTTCTATAGGTTTTGGAAAAGCTATTTGGCGCAAAATAGATAAACATGGTACTGAATTTGTTATCGCATGGATACCTTTGGGTGGCTATGTAAAAATGTTAGATGAGCGCGTTGGTGAGGTTTCACCTGAACGTCGTCATCTGGCATTTAATAATAAAACAGTTGGACAACGAGCCGCCGTTGTTGCTGCCGGACCAATTGCCAACTTTTTGTTAGCAATCGTCGCCTATTGGATTGTTTTTATGATAGGTGTTCCTGCATTAAAACCAATAATTGCAGATATTCGTCCGAATTCTATTGCAGAACAAGCAAAATTAACGCCTGGAATGGAACTAAAATCTATTGCAGGTATCGAAACGCCTGATCAGAATTCAGTTCGTTTAGCATTAGTCAGTAAAATTGGTGCCAAAGAGGTTTCATTTGTTGTGTCAGACCCAAATTCACTCTCTGAGAGTGAGAATATACTGAATTTACAACATTGGAATTTTGATCCTGAAAAACAAGATCCCATCTTATCTTTAGGGATTATGCCTGTTGGCGCGAGATTGGACTCAAAAATTGTTGAAGTAACGGTAGGCTCTGTTGCCGAAAAAGCAGGTTTACAGGCAGGGGATCGTATCGTTACAGTTGATGGACAGCCAATTGATACATGGCATCCATTTACTTATTTTGTTCGACAAAGCCCAAATAAACCATTGGCACTTCTTGTTGAACGCAATGGCTCTTCGTTGGAATTAACGATTACACCGACAGCTATTGCACTGAAAGATGGCACTGAAGTAGGGCAAGTTGGTGCGCAATTACAAGTATTACCTCCTGATGAGCAATACTTGATAATGCAACAATACAATCCATTTTCAGCACTATATGAAGCTACTGATAAAACATGGCAGTTGATGGGTTTAACTGTCAAAATGATTGGCAAGTTAGTGGTGGGTGACGTCAAATTGACTAACCTTAGTGGACCCGTTTCTATCGCGAAAGGCGCAGGAATGTCTGCTGATTCTGGGTTTATTTATTATTTGATGTTTATGGCGCTTATTAGTGTCAATCTGGGGATCATTAACTTGTTTCCCCTGCCTGTCTTAGATGGCGGGCACCTGCTTTTCCTGGTTATCGAAAAGATAAAGGGAGGGCCGGTATCTGAGCGTGTACAAGATTTCTGTTATCGCATTGGTATTATGGCACTGATGCTTTTAATGGGGCTTGCACTTTTCAATGATTTCTCTCGCTTATAATTGGTAAGCAGGGACCGGTTAGGAAAACACAAAACAACGATGGCGATGAAAAAGTTGCTTATAGCGTCGCTGCTGCTGGGCAGCGCCACTGCATACGGTTCAGACGGATTCGTAGTTCAGGACATTCAATTCGAAGGTCTTCAACGCGTCGCCGTTGGTGCAGCATTACTGAACATGCCAGTCCGGGTTGGAGACTCGGTTAGCAATGATGATATCAGTCGAACTATCCGTTCGTTATTTGCGACAGGAAACTTTGATGATGTTCGTGTTCTGCGTGATGGAAGTACACTGATTGTTCAAGTAAAAGAGCGTCCAACTATTGCCAGCATTACTTTCTCTGGTAACAAAGCAATCAAAGAAGATATGCTAAAGCAGAATCTTGAGGCTTCTAATATTCGTATTGGCGAGACGCTCGACCGTACAATGCTAGCGAATATCGAGAAAGGGCTTGAAGATTTCTACTATAGTGTTGGTAAATATAATGCAACTGTAAAAGTGGTTGTTACGCCTCTTCCCCGCAACCGTGTTGACTTAAAACTTGTGTTTGCAGAAGGTGTATCAGCAACAATTCAGCAAATCAACATTGTTGGTAATAAAGCGTTTTCTACTGCTGAGCTCGTTAACCGCTTCCAATTACGTGATGATGTGCCTTGGTGGAACTTAGCCGCTGATGAGAAATATCAAAAACAAAAATTGGCAGGTGACCTAGAAACATTAAGAAGTTTCTATCTCGATCGTGGTTATGCCCGTTTTGATATTGAATCAACGAATGTCAGCTTAACGCCAGACAAAAAAGGGATTTACATTACCATTAACCTGAAAGAAGGTGATAAATACACGGTAGAAAATACCGAGATCAATGGTAATACGGCTGGCTATACCAAAGAGATTGAAGATCTTATCCAAATTGCACCAGGCTCTCTTTATAATGGCGCGCAAGTCACCAAAACAGAAAATGATATTAAAAATCTGTTAGGTCGTTATGGATATGCTTATCCTCGCGTAATGACAAACCCTGAAATTAATGATGAAAATAAAACTGTTAAACTGCATGTAAATGTCGATGCAGGAAACCGTTTCTATGTTCGCCAAGTACGATTTGCAGGTAATGATATCACTAAAGACTCTGTTTTACGTCGTGAAATGCGTCAAATGGAAGGTGCGTGGTTAGGTAGCGATTTAGTTGAACAAGGTAAAGAGCGTTTAAATCGTTTAGGTTATTTCGAAACAGTTGAAACTGAAACGCAACGTATTCCGGGGTCGCCTGATCAGGTAGATATTGTTTATCGCGTAAAAGAGCGTAACACAGGTTCTCTTAACTTTGGTGTCGGTTTCGGTACTGAAAGTGGCGTGAGCTTCCAAGTGGGTGTTACTCAAGATAACTGGTTAGGTACAGGTAACGCAGTTGCGATTAATGCGAGTAAAAATGACTACTCAACTTATGCAGAATTATCTGTTACTGATCCATACTTTACTGTTAATGGTGTAAGCTTAGGTGGTCGTATTTTCTATAACGACTTCCGTGCAAATGACGCTGATTTATCAGGTTATACCAATAAATCATATGGTGTAGATGGTACATTAGGTTTCCCAATTAATGAATATAACTCAGCCCGCCTTGGCTTAGGCTATACTCATAATGGTTTGTCACGTATGGAACCTCAGGTTGCTATGTGGCGTTATCTTGAAAGTATGGGTGAACATCCTAATTTTAAAGATCGCGAATCTTTTAGTGCCGATGACTATACGGTTAGTCTGGGGTGGACTTTTAATAATTTAAACAAAGGCTTCTTCCCAACATCAGGTGTGAGAAGTAACTTAAGTGGGCGTGTGACTGTACCTGGCTCTGATAACAAGTACTACAAAGTAACTTGGGACGGTATGGCGTACTACCCAATTGATGAAAAAGAGTCTTGGGTAACCCTGTTTAAAGGTCGTTTAGGCTATGGGGATGGTTTAGGTGGTAAAGAATTACCATTCTATGAAAACTTCTATGCGGGGGGGGCTGGCACCGTTCGTGGTTTCCGTTCAAATAATATCGGGCCTAAAGCCATTTATCTTGGTGAAAATGGTAAGCCAAAACCAGGTGAACCATCGAGTGACGCAATTGGTGGTAATGCTATGGCTGTGGCAAGTTTCGAGCTGATTACACCAACGCCATTTGTAGATGATAAATATTCATCATCAGTTAGAACATCTCTGTTTGTTGATGCAGGTACAGTATGGGATACCAACTGGAGTAGCACTAACTCTGCTTGGACAGCAGGTATGCCAGATTATAGTCGTGCAAGTGATATACGTGTTTCGACCGGTGTTGCGTTACAATGGTTATCCCCTTTAGGCCCGTTAGTATTCTCTTATGCTAAGCCAATAAAAGATTACGAAGGGGATAAATCAGAGCAATTCCAGTTTAATATTGGTAGAACGTGGTAGCGATGTAAGTAAGGTTGATGCCTGATTCACTATGCTGAAAAAGGCATCCGATTTCTGACAAAAAATTATTTTTGGTTTTAAGGAGTTTAATCGTGAAAAAATTGTTATGTGCCGCTGCCCTAGGAATGGCATTGACCATGTCAGCAGGTGTTCAAGCCGCAGATAAAGTGGGTGTTGTGAACATCGGTCAAGTTCTCCAACAAATTCCTAACCGCGATGCGGTAGAGAAACAATTGGAAAATGAATTCAAATCACGTGATACTGAATTGCAAAACTTGGGTAAAGCATTACAGACTGCTGTTGAAAAATATCAAAAAGATGCACCAACCATGAATGCAACACAACGTGCAAATACAGAGAAAGATCTGGTTGCTAAACGTGAAGCATATGCACAAAAAGCACAAGCTTTTGAGCAAGACTTTAGTCGTCGTCAAGCTGAAGAACGTAATAAAATCATGAAACGTGTATTAGATGCCGTTGACGCAGTAGCGAAGAAAGAAGGTTATGATGTGATTTTAGATGCTAACACCGTACCTTATTTCGCAGACGGTAAAGATATTACTGCTCAGGTTCAAAAACAGGTTAAATAATAGATGTTTTCAATTCGATTAGCTGATCTTGCTCAGCAATTGAATGCACAGTTACACGGCGATGGTGATATCACTATCGCCGGTCTTGCTTCAATGAGCCTAGCAAATAGCGAACAAATTACATTTCTTTCTGATAGTCGTTATCGTGAGAAATTAACTGAATGCCAAGCAGCTGCCGTTGTATTAACAGAAGCTGATCTTCCGTTTTGTCCCGTTGCTGCCCTTGTGGTAAAAAATCCGTATCTTGCCTATGCTCAAATGGCGCAGATTATGGATACAACCCCACAACCCGCACAAGATATTCATCCAAGCGCTGTGATTTCTCCTGATGCTAAATTAGGAAAAAATGTGTCAGTGGGGGCAAATGCCGTTATCGAATCCGATGTTGTCCTTGGTGACAATGTTGTGATCGGTGCAGGATGTTTTGTTGGTAAAAAAGCACACATCGGTGATAATAGCCGTTTATGGGCAAATGTATCGATATATCATGAAGTTATTATTGGTAAAGATTGCTTAATTCAATCAGGAACAGTGATTGGCTCTGATGGTTTTGGGTATGCTAATGAACGTGGTAATTGGATCAAAATTCCACAATTAGGTTCTGTCGTCATTGGTGATCGTGTGGAAATTGGTGCATGTACGACGATTGACCGAGGCGCATTAGATAACACAGTTATCGGTAATGGTGTTATCATTGATAACCAGTGTCAAATCGCACATAACGTCATTATTGGTGACAACACCGCTGTTGCGGGGGGCGTCATCATGGCGGGTAGCCTGAAAATAGGGCGCTATTGTATGATTGGTGGAGCAAGTGTTATCAATGGTCACATGGAAATCTGTGATAAAGTCACGGTAACAGGAATGGGGATGGTAATGCGTCCTATTACTGAACCAGGGGTTTATTCTTCAGGTATCCCGCTACAACCGAATAAAGCATGGCGTAAAACCGCAGCACTAGTGTTGCGAATTGATGAAATGCAAAAAAGACTTAAGTCGCTTGAACGTCAAGTAGAAAGTAGCGACAAGTAACAAAATACGTCATTGACGGTTGTTACCTATTTTGCGACCTGCGGGTTAACTCACTTTTTTGAGTCACAGCAGGTCGTGTCATTATTAATTAGACGCAGTTTTATTAGACAGGAAGAGTATTGCAATGAGTGAGAATCATACTCTGCAAATCGAAGAAATTTTAGATTTACTTCCACACCGTTACCCATTCTTATTGGTTGATCGTGTCCTTGATTTTGAAGAAAAGAAATTTCTAAGAGCAGTAAAAAATGTATCTTTTAATGAGCCTTTCTTTCAAGGTCACTTCCCAGGAAAACCTATTTTCCCAGGCGTATTGATCCTAGAAGCCATGGCACAAGCAACGGGTATTTTAGCGTTCAAAAGTGTAGGAAAGCTGGAACCTGGTGAGCTTTACTATTTTGCTGCTATTGATGGTGCTCGCTTTAAACGTCCTGTCTTACCTGGGGATCAAATGATCCTAGAGGTAGAATTCATTAAAGAACGCCGCGGTGTTGCTCGCTTTAAAGGTGTCGCTAAAGTTGATGGGGAAATTGCCTGCGAAGCTGAAATGATGTGTGCTCGCCGCCGTGAGGTCTAGCCTATGATAGATAAATCCGCAGTCATTCACCCTTCCTCAATTATTGAAGAGGGTGCGGTAATTGGAGCTAATGTTCGCATTGGCCCTTTTTGCGTTATTGGTGCAAACGTGGAAATCGGTGAAGGTACTGATATCAAATCTCACGTTGTTATCAATGGACATACGCGTATTGGTCGAGAAAATCAGATTTACCAATTTGCTTCTATTGGTGAAGTTAATCAAGATCTGAAATATCGTGGTGAACCCACACAAGTCATTATTGGTGATCGCAACCTTATTCGTGAAAGTGTGACTATCCATCGTGGAACAACTCAGGGTGGTAATATCACAAAAATTGGTAATGACAACTTACTGATGATTAATACACATGTTGCGCATGATTGTATTATTGGTGATCGTTGCATTATTGCCAATAATGGAACACTTGGTGGTCATGTCACTTTAGGTGATTTTGTGATTATCGGTGGTATGAGTGCGGTTCATCAGTTTTGTCAAATTGGCTCTCACGTTATGGTGGGCGGATGTTCAGGTGTGGCACAAGATGTACCTCCTTTTGTTATCGCACAAGGAAACCACGCAACCCCTTATGGGCTGAATATTGAAGGATTAAAACGCCGAGGTTTTGCTAAAGAAGATCTTCATGCTATTCGTAATGCTTATAAAGTCCTTTATCGTAATGGTAAAACACTGGAAGAAGCACGCGAAGAAATTGGACAATTGGTTGCAGATAATAATAATCCGCATGTTAAATTGTTCAGTGATTTTCTGGAAAACTCAGCAAAATCTAACCGTGGCATCATTCGCTAATAGGATATGACCTTGTCAGGCCAATTATCTACTGTTCAGCGTCCGTTAGTCATCGGCTTAGTCGCTGGTGAAACGTCCGGTGATATCTTGGGCGCGGGATTAATCCGCGCTCTAAAACAAATGCATCCCAATGTCCGTTTTGTCGGTGTTGCTGGCCCTCTTATGCAAGCTGAAGGTTGTGATGCTTGGTATGAGATGGAAGAGCTTGCCGTTATGGGGATCGTTGAAGTTCTTGAACGTTTACCTAGATTATTAAAGATCAGAAAAGATCTCACTCAACGATTTTCAGCATTAAAGCCGGATGTTTTTGTGGGAATTGATGCGCCTGATTTTAATATCACCCTTGAAGGCCGTTTAAAGCAAAAAGGGATCAAAACGATTCACTATGTCAGTCCATCGGTATGGGCTTGGCGTCAAAAACGGGTTTTCAAAATTGGCAAAGCGACGGATTTAGTTTTAGCATTCCTGCCTTTTGAAAAAGCGTTTTACGATAAATATCAGGTTCCTTGCCGTTTTATTGGACATACAATGGCAGATGCAATCGCCTTAAATCCAGATAAAAAAGCTGCTCGTAAACATTTAGGAATACCTGAAGATGTCTCTTGTTTAGCCCTCCTTCCTGGTAGTCGTCATGCAGAAGTTGAAATGTTGAGTGCAGATTTTATAAAAACAGCACAGTTACTAAAACAACAAATACCAATGCTTCATATTGTTGTGCCGTTGGTAAATGCTAAACGACGTATTCAATTTGAGCAGATCCATCAAGATATTGCACCTGAACTCGACATTCAGTTGCTTGATGGACAAGCTCGAGAAGCGATGACAGCAAGTGATGCAACCTTATTAGCATCAGGTACAGCAGCACTAGAATGTATGCTGACGAAGTGCCCTATGGTTGTTGGATATCGTATGAAACCCTTTACTTTTTGGTTAGCAAAAAGGTTAGTGAAAACACCTTATGTTTCGTTACCTAATTTATTAGCAGGTCGAGAAATAATCAAAGAGCTATTACAAGAAGAGTGTACGCCAAGGGCATTGTCGGAACAGCTTTTACCTCTTTTAACGGATGAAGAAAAAGTACATCAACTAAAAGAGATATTTTTACAACTTCATAGTGCTATTCGTTGTCATGCGGATGAGCAAGCAGCAAATGCAGTATTAGAATTGGCAGAGAAATAATGGAATTTGTATATCCAAAAGCAAATCTTATTGCTGGAGTTGATGAAGTCGGTCGTGGACCTCTGGTTGGTGCTGTAGTAACGGCCGCTGTTATTCTTGATCCGGCAAACCCGATTAAAGGATTAACAGACTCTAAAAAATTAACAGAAAAAAAACGTAATGCACTGTATGACGAAATACAAGAAAAAGCATTATGCTGGGCTATCGGTCGTGCGGAGCCTGAAGAAATTGATGAGTTAAATATTCTTTGGGCAACGATGAAAGCAATGGAACGCGCTGTTGCTGGATTATCTATTACGCCTGATATGGTTTTGATTGACGGCAACCGCTGTCCTAAATTGCCAATGGCTTCTCAAGCAGTCATAAAAGGGGATAGTTTAGTTCAAGAAATTAGCGCAGCGTCTATTCTTGCTAAAGTCACTCGTGATAGAGAAATGGAAGAGTTAGATAAGCTCTACCCTGATTATGGTTTTGCTAAACATAAAGGGTATCCAACGGTTTTCCATATGGAAAAACTGGCCTTATTAGGGGCAACACCCTATCATCGAAAAAGTTTTGCGCCTGTAAAACGAGCATTAAATTTAAAGTAATCCACAGAGTAATTAAATATTATGGCAGATCCTCGTTTTATCCATCTTAGGGTACACAGCGATTATTCAATGATCGATGGATTGGCAAAAACAGGGCCTCTTGTGAAGAAAGTGGCTTCCCTGGGAATGCCTGCTTTTGCGATTACTGATTTCACTAACTTATGCGGGTTAGTGAAGTTTTATGGAGCCGCACACAGTGCTGGCATTAAACCGATCATTGGTGCTGATGTTTATCTCGAAACAGAATTATTAGGTGATGAATATGCTCACCTTACTATTCTTGCCCGCAATAATGTGGGTTATCAAAATCTTACTTTACTCATTTCTGAAGCATACAAGCACGGTTATGGTGCAGCTGGGCCGATTATTAAACAAGAGTGGCTAACAACCTATAAAGAAGGACTCTTGTTGCTTTCGGGTGGAAGAATGGGCGATGTAGGTAAGTTCTTGCTTCGTGAAAATCGCACTTTAGTTGATCAATGTCTTGAGTATTACCAAACTCACTTTCCTGATAGTTATTATTTAGAACTTATTCGAACAGGTCGCCCTGATGAAGAGAGTTATTTGCATAAAGCTGTTACTCTCGCTTCTGAAAAGGGTTTACCTGTTGTTGCAACAAATGACGTCTGTTTTCTTGATAGTGATGACTTTGATGCACATGAAATTCGTGTTGCAATTCATGATGGATTTACGCTCTCCGATCCCAAACGACCTAAAAATTATAGTCCGCAGCAATATATGCGCACAGAAGAAGAAATGTGTGAATTATTTGCTGATATACCAGAGGCATTGGAAAACAGCGTTGAAATAGCCAAACGTTGTAATGTTACAATCCGTTTAGGGGAATACTTTCTTCCACAATTCCCGACAGGGGATATGAGTACTGAAGATTTCCTCGTTAAAAAATCTCGAGAAGGCTTAGAAGAACGTTTAGCTTTTCTGTTTCCAGATCCCGAAGAACGGCAAAAAAGACGCCCTGAATACGACGAACGTCTGGATATCGAGCTAAAAGTGATCAACCAGATGGGATTTCCTGGCTACTTCCTTATCGTGATGGAGTTTATTCAGTGGTCTAAAGATAACGGTGTTCCTGTGGGGCCTGGGCGAGGCTCTGGTGCGGGTTCTTTGGTTGCTTATTCACTCAAAATTACTGACCTTGACCCTCTTGAATTTGACTTACTTTTCGAACGTTTTCTTAACCCAGAACGTGTTTCAATGCCTGACTTTGATGTCGATTTCTGCATGGAAAAACGCGATAGAGTAATTGATCACGTTGCTGATATGTATGGTCGTGATGCAGTATCTCAGATCATTACATTTGGTACGATGGCTGCAAAAGCGGTTATTCGAGATGTTGGGCGCGTTTTAGGACATCCTTACGGTTTTGTTGATAGAATTTCGAAACTTGTCCCCCCTGATCCTGGGATGACGCTAGAAAAAGCATTTGCCGCAGAACCTCAGTTACCTGAAATTTATGAAGCCGATGAAGAGGTTAAATCTCTTATTGATATGGCTCGTAAATTAGAAGGGGTGACACGTAATGCAGGTAAGCATGCGGGTGGTGTTGTTATTTCGCCAACAAAAATCACTGATTTTGCTCCACTTTACTGTGATGCAGAGGGAAATAACCCAGTTACACAATTTGATAAAAATGACGTTGAATATGCCGGTCTTGTTAAATTTGACTTTTTGGGGCTAAGAACACTCACTATCATTAACTGGGCATTAGAAATGATTAATGCTCGGCGCGCAAAAAAATCACTTGAACCTGTTGATATCTCTGCGATCCCATTAACGGATCAGCGTAGTTTTGATATGTTGCAACGTTCTGAAACTACTGCGGTATTCCAGCTGGAATCTCGTGGTATGAAAGATCTTATCAAACGTCTACGTCCTGACTGCTTTGAAGATATGATTGCATTAGTGGCCTTATTTCGCCCGGGCCCATTGCAATCAGGTATGGTGGATAACTTCATTGATCGTAAACATGGCGTTGAAGAGATCTCTTACCCCGATGTTAAATGGCAACACGAGAGCTTACAACCTGTTCTAGAGCCTACCTATGGCGTTATCTTATATCAAGAACAGGTTATGCAAATTGCACAGGTTCTTGCTGGATATACGTTAGGTGGCGCGGATATGTTACGACGCGCAATGGGTAAGAAAAAGCCTGAAGAGATGGCAAAACAGCGTTCTGTGTTTGAAGAAGGAGCTATCAAAAACGGGATTGATGGTGAGCTTGCAATGAAGATCTTTGACTTGGTAGAGAAATTTGCCGGTTATGGATTTAATAAATCGCACTCAGCAGCTTATGCCTTAGTTTCCTATCAGACATTATGGCTAAAAGCCCACTATCCTGCTGAATTTATGGCTGCTGTAATGACAGCAGATATGGATAACACAGAAAAAGTGGTGGGATTGGTTGATGAATGTTGGAGAATGGGATTAAAAGTTCTTCCTCCTGATATTAATAGTGGTTTATATCATTTCCACGTCAATGATGAAGGTGAAATCGTTTACGGTATTGGTGCAATTAAAGGGGTAGGTGAAGGCCCGATTGAAGCAATTGTAGAAGCTCGTCAGCAAGGCGGTCACTTTAAAGATATTTTTGATCTCTGTGCTAGAACAGAAACGAAAAAATTGAATCGCCGAGTGATGGAAAAACTGATAATGTCAGGCGCATTCGATAAGTTAGGGCCTCATCGTGCTGCTTTGATGTCTTCATTAGAAGATGCATTAAAAGCCGCAGACCAACATGCCAAAGCTGAAGCTATAGGGCAATCAGACATGTTTGGCGTGTTAGCTGAAGCGCCGGAACAAGTTGAGCGTTCTTATGCCAATATACCTAAATGGCCAGAACAAGTCGTTTTAGAAGGTGAGCGGGAGACATTAGGTTTATATCTAACAGGTCATCCGATTACACGTTATTTAAAAGAAATTGAACGATATGCTGCGGGAACGCGTCTAAAAGATTTAGTACCGACACCACGTGGTCAAATGGTGAAAGTTGCGGGCTTAGTGCTTGCTTCTAAAGTATTTACGACGAAACGAGGAAATCGAATTGGTGTTTGTACTTTAGATGATCGTTCAGGTCGCTTAGAAATTATGTTATTTTCTGATGCATTGGATAAATACCAACATTTATTAGAACAAGACAAGATTTTAATTGCTACCGGGCAGGTCAGCTTTGATGATTTCAATGGTGGGCTTAAAATGACTGTCCGCGAACTTATGGATATCAATGAAGCCCGTGAAAAATATGCACGAGGACTTGCTATCTCGCTATCCGACAGGCAAATTAATGAGCAATTATTAAATCGTCTTCGCGGCGTTTTAGAACCTCATCGTTCAGGCACGATACCGGTTCATCTTTATTTTGAAAAGCATGATGCCTGTGCACGTTTACGATTTGGTGCGACTTGGCGAGTAACGCCAACAGATATGCTTTTAACGGATCTGCGAACTCTGCTGGGTAATGAGCAGGTAGAATTAGAATTTGACTAAAATAGGAATGTTATGAGTCTTAATTTTCTGGATTTTGAACAGCCGATTGCCGAGTTAGAAGCGAAAATTGATTCGCTAACCGCAGTTAGCCAACATGATGAAAAAATTGATATTAATATCGATGAAGAAGTTTCACGCTTAAGAGAAAAAAGCCTAGAGTTAACGCGTAAGATTTTTTCTGATCTTGGTGCATGGCAAGTTGCACAACTTGCACGTCATCCATTAAGACCTTACACGCTAGATTATATTCATCGTATCTTTACTGATTTCCAAGAATTAGCAGGCGATCGCGCTTATGCTGATGATAAAGCGATTGTGGGTGGTATTGCGCGTTTAGATGGCCGTCCTGTTATGGTTATTGGTCACCAAAAAGGGCGTGAAACGAAAGAAAAGATCCGCCGTAACTTTGGCATGCCTGCACCAGAAGGTTATCGCAAAGCACTGCGTTTAATGGAAATGGCACAACGTTTTAATCTTCCTATTATCACCTTTATTGATACTCCGGGAGCTTATCCGGGGGTTGGTGCTGAAGAGCGAGGTCAATCAGAAGCAATTGCACGTAACTTACGTGAAATGTCACGTTTTAGCGTACCAATTATTTGTACTGTTATTGGCGAAGGTGGTTCTGGTGGTGCGTTAGCGATTGGTGTTGGCGATAAAGTGAATATGTTGCAATACAGCACCTATTCCGTTATTTCACCAGAAGGCTGTGCTTCTATTCTTTGGAAAAGCGCAGATAAAGCACCATTAGCGGCTGAAGCAATGGGGATCACGGCAAACCGTTTAAAAGAGCTTAAGCTAATTGATACGGTTATTCCTGAGCCTTTAGGTGGTGCACATCGTCACTATGATGAAATTGCCACCTCATTAAAAGCACAAATTCAATCTGATTTAGAAGAATTAGATGCATTTGATTCAGAAGAGCTGACCAATCGTCGTTATCAACGTTTAATGGAATACGGCTACTGCTGATCTCTTAATATTTGAATGAATTCTGACAAGCCTCATGTTGATGACATGGGGCTTTTTTATTTTTCTTCTCAAAACTGTTTTTACCGAAATAATTAGAATCTGTGATATTAACAATAATGTATTATATATCAATGTGTTAACTTGGTCTCAAAACTAATATTAATTCACTTTTTCACTAAAAGAATAATAAGTCATATCTATTATTTTATGAGGACATTTAATTCATTAATGAGGATAAGCTAATGATATCGTTTAGTGGCAAAGTTGGAATTATTACTGGTGGCAATAGTGGCATTGGTTTAGCTTCTGCAGAAAAATTTTTATCCTTAGGTGCATCGGTGGTTATTACAGGTAGTAATTTAGCGCGAGGACAAAATGCAGAGAAATACCTAAAAGAGAAAGGATTTTCCGGTGAATTCGTTCAAATGGATGTGACGAATGAAAAAGAAAATGAACAACTTATTGATTATGTTGTAAATAAATATGGACGAATAGATTTTGTTTTTGCTAATGCGGGGGTTTTAACGGATAACCTTGCTGATAAATTAGAGTATGAAAAATGGAAAGATGTTTTGGATGTTAATCTAAATGGACTCTTTTTGATTAATAGAGCAATAATTCAATATTGGCTAAAAAATCACCTTTCAGGTGCGATTGTTAATTGCAGTTCAATTTGTTCTTTTGTTGGACAACATGAATTTCCTGCCTATTGTGCATCAAAAGGTGGAGTCAAGTTACTGACACAAACACTTGCCATTGATTATGCAAATAAAGGTATTCGTGTTAATGCGGTTTGCCCCGGTTATATTGATACACCTTTGCTGGATGGCCGTGAATTAGATAAGCAAAAGTTAGCGGCATTACATCCTATTGGGCGTCTCGGCACGCCAGAAGAAGTGGCCAGCGTTGTTGCGTTTTTAGCTAGCGACGCGGCTTCGTTTGTCACTGGAGCCTCTTATTTGGTTGATGGCGGTTTTACCGCTTAATCCTGTTTTCAATAGGAAGCAGGATAATCGCTATTCTGCTTTTTTAGTTTTTTTAACTTCTCTAAAACCTCGGATTTACTTCTATTTCTCACTGATTTTCTAGTGTTGCCTATGCAATAGAGTTACATTTGGTCTTATGTATAGGAATGCTTTGTATTCGTGCAAAATCAGCTCGAAAAGCTTAACATAATCAGTTGGATTCACTGATAAATGATAAAGCGATGAAACAGGATTACGGTTCACTTCTAAAAGAGATCAAACAGCATATTACTCCCCACACCAAAATTTTGGTGGGCTTTAGTGGTGGAGTGGATTCCACCGTTTTATTACAAGGACTTGTTCGTTTACGTGATGAATTCCAATTACCTTTAGAATTAACGGCTCTCTATATTCATCATGGATTAAATATCAAAGCAGATGATTGGCTTGAGCATTGTGCACAATGCTGTCAGCAATGGCAGGTAAATTTTATCAGTGAAAAAGTGAATGTAGATCCTAAAGACGGGGGGCTTGAAAATAGTGCTAGAGAAGCGCGTTATCAAGCTTTTCGCCGTAATTTACAACCACAGCAAGTGTTAGTGACAGCTCAGCATCAAGATGATCAAGCCGAAACTTTTTTACTGGCATTAAAACGAGGCAGTGGTCCTGCAGGGCTTTCGTCAATGCCAGCTAAAATGCTATTTGAGCATAGCTATTTGCTTCGCCCATTACTTAATATTACACGTGAACAAATTGAGTATTATGCGATTGAACAAGGGCTAACTTGGATAGAAGACGATAGTAATCAAGACGATCGTTATGATCGCAATTTTTTACGTTTACGTGTTATGCCATTATTAACGCAACGCTGGCCTCATTTTTCACAAGCAGTGACTCGCAGTGCAGCACTGTGTGGTGAACAAGAAGCTTTATTAGATGAGCTGTTAGATTCTGAACTTAATGCTTTAATGGACAGTGAGCGAAGTTTAGACATCAACCAACTTGCTTATTGTAGTATGATAAAACGCAATGCGTTATTGAGACGTTGGTTTGCTCAACATGATAAAATGATGCCATCTAGAGAACAAATTTTACGATTGTGGCAAGAAGTCGCTTTAGCTAAAGCCGATGCTGAGCCTAAATTGCAATTTTATCAAGATGAAGTTAGACGTTATAAACAACGACTTTACCTTGTGCCAATAATTGATGAGCCAGTTAATAAAATAATTGAATGGTCGCTTACTCAATCACTGTATTTACCCAGTGGGTTAGGGGTTTTATCACTCACAACAGAAAGAGGAAAAAATACGGTTAGAGCGCCTTCAAATGATGAAAAAGTCACCGTTCGTTTTGGTTTAACACAAGCATCTTTACGTATTGTGGGGCGAGAGCATGCTCGACATAGCAAAAAGATTTGGCAAGAACTTGAAGTTGCACCTTGGCGTAGAACACGAATTCCTTTGATTTATTATAATGATACGTTAATTGCTGCTATTAATACATTTGTGACTTTTGAGGGAAAAGCAACATCAGAACATGTGATTAATATTGAGTGGCAAGAGGCTCATGAATGAACAACCGCCAGCTGGCGGTTGTTCCTTATTCGGTTATTCCGATTTTATAACAATAGTCCCAAGTTCGGGATTAGAAAAACTGGCAATGATATCCAGTCGTAAATCTTTTGAGCCTTCAGACGTTTTGATTTTTAGGTATTCAACCTTTTTGCTTAAGAAAAGGTCATCAGCAACGCCTTCAATAAGCTCACCATCATGCAATTCAATATGGAGCGCTAAACCACGTTGGCATGCTAGCTCCAGATACTCGTAATCATCACAGTTAATTGGTTGATATTCTGTATTTGTTGACATATTCCCTCACCACTCTTTCGTGGCGGTATAGCCGCCAGTGAATAATTCAGAATAAAATCATTATGCTGTTATTCGATGTGAGCACAATAGTTATTATAATAATTTTCTGAAATAGTGCTTTATTCGAAGTGATTTGAGAAATAACTGGCAATTATAGGTGCATTTATCTTAAAGCGCGTTTTATTACCCCCTTTTATTTTAAAAAATGTTAGAATCATATTGAGAATGATTTATTAAAAAGTACCCAGAATGTAGGGAGTCGATGATGGGGAAAAAACTTTTATTTGCAGCCGTTGCTGCCGGGTTGTTTGTGCTATCAGGTTGCCAAAATAATATTGGCTTATCGCTTGATGGAAAAATTGTAGACCAAACTTATAACAGTATTCTGCCGTGTGCCGATTGTTCTGGTATCGACACCACAATTCTTGTTAATCAAGATGGCTCTTATGTTATGGAGCAAAGCTATCAAGGTTCAGCGGATGATAAACGCAGTTTTTTTGAATCAGGAACTTGGGTATTAGGTAAAGATAAGCTGACGCTGACTAATAGTTATGGCGAGAAAAGCTATTATTTACCTCGTGAAGATAAATTAGTCATGCTTGATATTGATGGTAATGTCATTAATTCGGAGCTAAATTATACATTAGCTAAAGTTCAGCCTAAACAGCTTGTTGGCGAGTTTACCTATTTTGCTGATGCTGGAACCTTTAAAGATTGCCAATCAGGGCGTGTTTATGCAGCAAATGGTATTGAATTAGAAAAAGGTTATTTCTCAACAGGGGTTGAGGGGGGAACACCCGTTTACCTTGAAGTGAAGGGTTATTACAGTATTCGCCCTTCCATGGAAGAGGGTAAATATGACAGAGCGTTAGTTGTTACTGATGAAAAACCCCGTTTTAATCGTCATGGCTCCTGTGAAAACCATCGTGATGGCAGAAGCTAAGTTTTAGTCTATTTCTCAATAAAAAACCGCTGAATTTGAAGCGGTTTTTTATTTATCGAAATGAAGCCTCTTGAAGATAAGAGGCTTGATAATTAAGCGAGTTGCTCTTTAATAAAGGCAACAACATCGTCAACATTGACCAGTGATTTATCATCACTACGGCGTGCTTTATATTCGATTTGATTGTTGTCTAAGTTACGATCACCAATTACGATAGTGTGTGGAATGCCAATCAGTTCCATATCAGCAAACATCACTCCTGGACGCTCTTTACGATCATCGAAAAGAACATCGATGCCTTGAGCGCGTAATTCGTTATAAAGTCTGTCGGCAACTTCTTTCACACGATAAGAACGGTGCATGTTCATTGGTAAAATAGCGACTTGGAATGGGGCAATTGCATCTGGCCAAATAATACCGCGAGCATCATGATTTTGTTCAATAGCAGCCGCAACAATACGAGTAATCCCAATACCGTAGCAACCCATAGTCACGATTTGGTTATGACCTTCTTCGTTTTGTACCGTTGCTTTTAATGCTTCAGAGTATTTTGTACCGAGTTGGAAAATATGACCCACTTCAATACCACGCTTAATTAGCAACGTTCCTTTACCGTCAGGACTTGGGTCACCTTCAACAACATTACGGATATCTGCAATCTCAGCAACAGGTAAATCACGCTCCCAGTTGATGCCAAAGTAGTGTTTACCATCAACGTTTGCACCAGCGCCGAAATCACTCATTACAGAGACTGAACGATCCATAATTACTGGTAGTGGTAGATTAACTGGACCTAATGAACCTGGGCCTGCATTTACCGCTTGGCGAATTTCAGCTTCTGTAGCAAAAGTTAAAGGTGCGGCAACAATAGCGCATTTTTCTGCTTTTACTTCGTTGAGTTCGTGATCACCACGGACTAATAGCGCAACTAATTGATGGCCACTTTCTTTCGTGCCATGAACAATCAGTGTCTTAACTGTTTTTTCAATAGGTAGATTGAACTGTTCAACTAATTCAGCAATCGTTTTAGCATTTGGTGTATCGACTAAACGTAATTCTTCTGTTGCTGCTGCGCGTGGAGTAGTAGGCATTACAGCCTCTGCTAATTCGATATTCGCTGCATAGTCAGAACCTGTAGAGAAAACAATATCGTCTTCACCGCTGTCGGCTAATACTTGGAATTCGTGAGATGCATTACCACCAATAGAACCCGTATCTGCAAGTACTGGACGGAAATCTAGACCAATACGTGAGAAGATTTTGCTATAAGCTTCATACATTCTGTCGTAAGTCTCTTGTAAAGACTCTTGAGAGATATGGAAAGAGTAAGCATCTTTCATAATAAACTCACGAGAACGCATAACGCCGAAACGAGGGCGTACTTCATCGCGGAATTTAGTTTGAATTTGATATAGGTTTAGTGGAAGTTGTTTGTAAGAAGTAATTTCATTACGAACAATATCAGTGACAACTTCTTCATGAGTTGGGCCTAAAACAAATGGACGCTCGCCTCTGTCTGCAAAACGCAGTAATTCAGGACCATATTGTTCCCAACGACCACTTTCTAGCCATAAATCAGCGGGTTGAACAACGGGCATTGAAATTTCAAGTGATCCTGCGTTGTCCATCTCTTCACGAACAATTTTTTCAATTTTTCTCAGAACACGAACCCCTGTCGGCATCCAATCATAAAGACCAGAAGCGAGCTTACGGATCATGCCCGCGCGAAGCATAAGTTGATGGCTGACAATTTCTGCATCAGCAGGTGTCTCTTTTAAAGTAGAGAGCAAATAGTGGCTAGTACGCATTATTAGGTTCCATTAGAACAAAAATACTTAGGCTGACTGTCACGCCAGTCTATATCAATATAATTAGAGAAAGACTTTAGTCTACCAGTGACTTAGGTCTGCCAAAAGGGGCAACGCATTTTTTTCAATCTGATTTGTTTAAAGACAACGAGAATGACGCTCAGATTGGATAATTCATGATAGCAATATCAATGAAGATAGTAGCAAGTTACCGCGGTTCTATACCAAGAACAAGTGTCTGTTGCCCATTCACTTGCCAGCGAACATTAAATTCAAGTAAATGCACTGCATAGATCCTATCACTTTGCGCCTTTTTTTTATAAGCAGGGCGAGGATCTTGTTGTAATACTTGAGTAATAAAACGCGAAAGATGAGGGTATTCGTTTGCATAATGTTGTAACTGTTCTAAAGCGCGTTGTGAAAAAAAAACAGGCATCTCATTATCTGGTGCTTCTTGTGCAAACCCAGCCATCGCATTTGGGCGAGACTCTGCAAACGGTAAGTAAGGTTTGATATCAAGAATAGGTGTGCCATCAATTAAATCAAGGCTACCTAATTCTAAAGTAACAGATTGATTTTCTATATTTACTTTTTTTAATTCAACCAAAGACATACCAATTGGATTGGGACGAAAGGTTGAGCGAGTTGCAAATACTCCTATTTTAGTGTTTCCGCCCAATCTTGGGGGACGAACAAGAGGATGCCAGCTTTGTTTTGCTGTTTGATGAAAAATAAAAATTAACCAAAGGTGACTAAATTGCTCTAAGCCTCGAACTGCATCAGGATGATTATAGGGGGAGTGTAAAATAAGTTGGCCACCGCCATCCTGGATTAATCCAGGTTGGCGTGGAACGGCAAATTTTTCTTTATAAGGACTCGATATATATCCTATAGGATTCATTTGGTAGGTGTTCATTTTGTAATGAGTAGTGCTGTGCCTTCACAAATGGCAGATTGGTAGCAACCTAAACCAGTGACAATTTGGCATTCATGTAATAGAACAGCATTGGCATTTTTGTAAGCTGCTTTTGTTGCCATTCTTTTTTTTGCAATAGGCAAACTTGCTGGCGGATCTTGTAATGTTTGGCGGCAAGATTCACCCGCAACAACGCCGAGATCTTTAAACGGAGCACCCAGAAGGTCTTCTGTTTTTTCAACGATACGCACTGAAGGTAAAGTTTGTGATCTTGGTTTTTGTGGTTGCCCTGGTTTATTTAAACGCATATCCGTAAATTTAGACTGATCAACATCAGATGAATTTTGCATTGAACAGCCTGTCATAAACAGCGCCATGATGCCAAGAAGTAGCAAGCGCATGTGCATGGGTCATATCCTCTTTATTATTGTCTATACAAAAATTAAACGGCTCTAATTTAATGCAAATTAGCCAAGTAAAAAAGAGAAAGGCGAACAAATGTCCGCCTTTTTTATAATTAAGTTAAATATTAACGTATTACCAGCCTTTTACCGCACCACCGTTAAAAATTTTATTGGCAGCACTATCCACTTCATCAGTTTGATAGGCTTGAATAAATTTCTTCACATTCTCACTATCTTTATTATCTTCACGAGCAACAATGATATTTACGTATGGTGAGTCTTTATCTTCAACAAAAATACCGTCTTTTGCTGGTGTTAAATTAACTTGGCTTGCATAAGTAGTGTTAATTACCGCTAAGTAGATTTTTTGATCATCTA
Source organism: Proteus sp. G2300 (assembly GCF_009915965.1). Classification (NCBI taxonomy): domain Bacteria; kingdom Pseudomonadati; phylum Pseudomonadota; class Gammaproteobacteria; order Enterobacterales; family Morganellaceae; genus Proteus; species Proteus sp. G2300. The sequence goes on along the minus strand of NZ_JAABNK010000003.1, from coordinate 5,067 downwards.
ATGAGCGAGGTAATTGTGGTGCTTCTAATTCAACTAATTGTAATTTTTTAGGGTTTTCAATAATATCAAGCTTGGTAGGTAACAGACCTACGCCATCTTTTAATTTAATTAGCCCAACTTTTTCTAATAAGAGCAGTGAGCGACCTAAGTTTGTTGGATCATTAGGAATAGCCACTTGTGCTTCATCAGGTAAATCGGCTAAATCTGTAATTTTTTTAGAATAACCCGCGATAGGATAAATAAAAGTATTTCCTACAGCTGTTATTTTGTAATTGCGATCTTTAATTTGTTGGTCTAAATAAGGTTTATGTTGGAATGCATTAATGTCGATATCACCACGACTTAATGATTCATTAGGCATGACAAAGTCATTGAAAGTGACGAGTTCTACGTCAAGACCATATTTATCTTTAGCGACTTGTTTTGCTACTTCTGCGACTTGTTGTTCAGAGCCTGAAATAACACCGACACGGATATGGTTTGGATCTTTTTCTTTTTCACCACAACCAGCTAACGCTAATGCACCAACTAAAGCACTTACAACTGCGAGTGATTTAAATTTCAACGACATACATTTACCCTTATTTGATCTGTTAATTAAAAGGCTTCGTTATTAATAATAGAAACCTTCAATCTATTTATTTATGTGTTGTCAGCTTTACTAAGCGATCGCCGAAAAACTGAATGATAAAAACAAGAATAACGAGTAGAACAATGACTGTATTCATAACTGTTGCATTATAGCCAACGTAACCATATTGGTAGCCAATTTGACCTAAACCACCGGCACCAACAGCACCTCCCATTGCGGAGTAACCCACTAATGTAATTAAAGTAATGGTTGCCGCATTAATCAAGCCAGGTAAAGATTCGGGTAATAAAATCTTTTTAATAATTTGCATTGGTGTTGCCCCCATAGAGCGGGAGGCTTCAATTAATCCCTGAGGGATTTCTAACAGCGTATTTTCGACCATACGTGCAATAAATGGCGCTGCTCCAACGGTTAATGGCACAATGGCTGCTTGCAAGCCAATTGAAGTCCCGACAACCATACGTGTAAAAGGGATCATCCATACTAATAAGATAATAAAAGGGATTGCCCTAAAAATATTGACGAGTGCTGAAATAATACGGTAGGCAGGTGGATTTGCCATAATTTGTTCAGGACGCGTGACATAAAGTAAAACACCCAATGGTAAGCCGATAACAAAACCAAAGAAGCCTGAAACAAAGGTCATGACTAAGGTTTCCCAGATCCCACTAATTAATAAATAAATCATTCCTTCAGACATAACCGAGAACCTCTACTTTCACATGATGCTCTTCTAAAAACGCAATCGATTTTTCAGTGTTACCATTCTTACCGTGTAGTTCAGCTAACATCACGCCAAATTTCACGCCACCGGCATAGTCCATTTGAGAACTTAAAATATTAATATCAGCGTCAAAACGACGTGCAACAATAGACATTAATGGAGCATCGACAGATTGGCCGTTAAATTCAAGTTTTAATAATGGGAATAAACCTTCTTCCCACTCTGGTTTCATGCGCTCTTTATAGTCTTCAGGAATATCTAATTGTAATGTCGATTGAATAAAAGCTTGAGAAACAGGCGTTTTAGGGTGAGAGAAAACCGCACTAACAGCATCACTTTCAACTAATTCACCACCACTAATAACGGCAACTTGGTCACAAATACGTTTTACAACATCCATTTCATGAGTGATTAATAAAATGGTGAGGCCTAAACGACGGTTAATGTCTTTCAGTAACTCTAAAATAGAACGTGTTGTTGCTGGATCTAGTGCGCTGGTAGCTTCATCACATAATAAAACGTTTGGTGAGTTTGCTAATGCTCGTGCAATTGCAACACGTTGTTTTTGCCCACCAGATAAGTTAGCGGGGTAATACTCTTTCTTATCAGACAGACCTACTAATTCCAGTAATTCATTAACACGCTTATTGATCTCAGCACGAGGCGTATTATCAAGCTCTAATGGTAATGCGACATTATCAAATACGGTACGTGAGGACAGTAAATTGAAATGCTGGAAAATCATGCCAATACCACGGCGTGCTTTCGTTAATTCTTTATCTGATAACTTTGTGAGATCTCGTCCATCGACCAATACTTCACCTGAAGTTGGTTTCTCTAACATATTTACGCAACGTATAAGTGTACTTTTACCCGCTCCTGACGATCCGATAACACCAAAAATCTGCCCTTGTGGCACGTGCAGGTTTATATTTGATAGCGCGTGTATAGAACGCTCTCCCTGCTTAAATACTTTGTTTATATTCGTCAGTTTAATCATGTTTTTCTTTATATAAGTAGATATGGGACATAAAGACTATTCTGCCCGAGTTAAAATAGATGTTAAGGCGTCTAGACGGCTAAGTCAATAAAAAAGAGTAGAAGGCTAATAAAGAAAGAAAGCCGTGGATATCATTCTCTATATAAGAAAAAACATGCGATACTAATAAAAATATCTAAATGGAGTAATGTGCTGTGAGTAAGGGGATTTCTGCGATTTTCTTAGATCGCGATGGAACTATTAATATAGACCATGGTTATGTATCTGAAATTGATAACTTTGAATTTATTGATGGCGTTATTGAGGCAATGGCTGAATTAAAAGCTATGGGCTATGCCTTAGTATTAGTAACCAATCAATCAGGTATTGGCCGAGGCTATTATAGTGAAGATCAATTTTTACACTTAACAGAATGGATGGATTGGTCTTTAGCTGATAGAGGCGTTGATTTAGATGGTATCTATTATTGCCCTCATCATCCTGATGCAACTGTAAAAGAATTTAAGAAAGCTTGTGATTGTCGTAAACCTGCCTCTGGTATGTTTATGGATGCTAAAGCACAATTGAATATCGATATGGCTTCTTCTTATATGGTTGGTGATAAAAAAGAAGATATGTTGGCAGCAAAAAATGCAGGTGTAGGTCATAAAATTCTAGTTCGTACAGGAAAAGAGATAACAAAAGAGGCACAAGAGTGTGCAGATTTTGTTCTTGATAGCCTTACAGACTTGCCAAAATGGTTAAAAAGCCACAAAAAATAAGCACTTCGTTTAATTTACCAACAAACGATCATTTTTTTTTAAAAAACTATTGCCAGCCTCAGAAAACTCCCTATAATGCGTCCTCGTTGTCACGGAACAGGGCGCTAAGCGAACTGACTGAGAGAACAAAGAAAAAAGTGTGAAGCCTTGAAAATAAACGCTTGACACGAAATGAGGAAGATGTAGAATGCACCTCCTCGCAACAACGCAGAAGACCGGAAACGGCAGCGAATGTTGCACTGCTCTTTAACAAATTATCAGACAATCTGTGTGGGCACTCGCAGAGACGATATCTTCTAAAATATTAGATGTATCAAGTCTTGAAGAGTGAACAACAAAAGTAAATTCATTTATGAATAGCTAAGTTTTCGATTTCTTTGAGCATCAAACACTTTTAATTGAAGAGTTTGATCATGGCTCAGATTGAACGCTGGCGGCAGGCCTAACACATGCAAGTCGAGCGGTAACAGGAGAAAGCTTGCTTTCTTGCTGACGAGCGGCGGACGGGTGAGTAATGTATGGGGATCTGCCCGATAGAGGGGGATAACTACTGGAAACGGTGGCTAATACCGCATGACGTCTACGGACCAAAGCAGGGGCTCTTCGGACCTTGCGCTATCGGATGAACCCATATGGGATTAGCTAGTAGGTGAGGTAATGGCTCACCTAGGCGACGATCTCTAGCTGGTCTGAGAGGATGATCAGCCACACTGGGACTGAGACACGGCCCAGACTCCTACGGGAGGCAGCAGTGGGGAATATTGCACAATGGGCGCAAGCCTGATGCAGCCATGCCGCGTGTATGAAGAAGGCCTTAGGGTTGTAAAGTACTTTCAGCGGGGAGGAAGGTGATAAAGTTAATACCTTTATCAATTGACGTTACCCGCAGAAGAAGCACCGGCTAACTCCGTGCCAGCAGCCGCGGTAATACGGAGGGTGCAAGCGTTAATCGGAATTACTGGGCGTAAAGCGCACGCAGGCGGTCAATTAAGTCAGATGTGAAAGCCCCGAGCTTAACTTGGGAATTGCATCTGAAACTGGTTGGCTAGAGTCTTGTAGAGGGGGGTAGAATTCCACGTGTAGCGGTGAAATGCGTAGAGATGTGGAGGAATACCGGTGGCGAAGGCGGCCCCCTGGACAAAGACTGACGCTCAGGTGCGAAAGCGTGGGGAGCAAACAGGATTAGATACCCTGGTAGTCCACGCTGTAAACGATGTCGATTTAGAGGTTGTGGTCTTGAACCGTGGCTTCTGGAGCTAACGCGTTAAATCGACCGCCTGGGGAGTACGGCCGCAAGGTTAAAACTCAAATGAATTGACGGGGGCCCGCACAAGCGGTGGAGCATGTGGTTTAATTCGATGCAACGCGAAGAACCTTACCTACTCTTGACATCCAGCGAATCCTTTAGAGATAGAGGAGTGCCTTCGGGAACGCTGAGACAGGTGCTGCATGGCTGTCGTCAGCTCGTGTTGTGAAATGTTGGGTTAAGTCCCGCAACGAGCGCAACCCTTATCCTTTGTTGCCAGCGCGTAATGGCGGGAACTCAAAGGAGACTGCCGGTGATAAACCGGAGGAAGGTGGGGATGACGTCAAGTCATCATGGCCCTTACGAGTAGGGCTACACACGTGCTACAATGGCAGATACAAAGAGAAGCGACCTCGCGAGAGCAAGCGGAACTCATAAAGTCTGTCGTAGTCCGGATTGGAGTCTGCAACTCGACTCCATGAAGTCGGAATCGCTAGTAATCGTAGATCAGAATGCTACGGTGAATACGTTCCCGGGCCTTGTACACACCGCCCGTCACACCATGGGAGTGGGTTGCAAAAGAAGTAGGTAGCTTAACCTTCGGGAGGGCGCTTACCACTTTGTGATTCATGACTGGGGTGAAGTCGTAACAAGGTAACCGTAGGGGAACCTGCGGTTGGATCACCTCCTTACCTAAGAGATACGTGTTATGTGCAGTGCTCACACAGATTGTCTGATGAAGAA